>JADQBV010000244.1 GCA_016278415.1 Halanaerobiales bacterium | reverse complement strand
ATGAAGGAATAGATATCTGGGCAATATCTATTCAGAATGAACCGGCAGCAGTACAGACCTGGGATTCCTGTATTTATACTGCTGAAGATGAACGTGATTTTATTATAGGCTATTTAGGTCCTATTATGAAAGAAGAGGGACTGGATGATGTTAAGATATTAGTCTGGGATCATAATCGAGATATTATTGTAGAAAGAGTGAAGCCAATAATGGATGACCCAGAAGCAGCAAAGTATGTCTGGGGAACTGCCTTTCATTGGTATGTAAGTGAAGAATTTGAAAATGTAGGTAAAGTACATGACTTATATCCGGAAAAACATCTACTCTTTACTGAAGGTTGTCAAGAAGGTGGTTGTAAGGTAGGTGAATGGTATACCGGTGAACGATACGGTCGAAATATGATTGGTGATTTAAGTAACTGGACAGAAGGCTATATTGATTGGAATTTAGTTTTGGATGAAAAGGGTGGACCTAATCACGTTGGTAACTATTGTGATGCACCAATTATTGTTGATACTGAGACTGAGGAGCTACATTATAACAGTTCATTCTATTATATTGGACATTTTAGTAAATATATAAAACCTGGTGCAGTAAGAATAGGGTTTGTATCTAATAATGATAAATTAAACGGTACGGCTTTTCTTAATATAGATGGTAGTAAAGTTGTGGTTATTATGAATGAAACAGATCAAGCAGAAGACTTCAGTCTTTCTTTTGAGGATAAAGTTGCATCCACAAAATTACCAGCACATTCAATTGCTAGTTATTTATTCTAATTCTATTCAAGTAAACAATACCTATTGAGTAATGAGGGCTCCCCTTATTTATAGATTAAAAGTTATTTATAAATAAGGAGAGTTTTTCTGTTAAATAACAAAATATTACCTTGTAAAAAAATGAATAATATAATTTTATAAAATATTTGGAAAATAAGAAGGATTATATATATATATGTAGAAATATATATTATAGCAAAACCGGTTTTGTTTATGAAAAATTAATAAGGGGGTCCTCATGAAAAAGTTAAAAGTTTTAGACAAAGTAAGAAAAAAATTTGGGGAAGTGAATTTGAATTTTACTAGGATAAAGGTTAAGACTATCTTGATAGTATCTTTTTTATTAATTGGTATTATCCCACTTACAGTAGTAAGTTATTTTACCTATCAAGGTTCACGGGATACGATACAGGATAAAGTAGGTTTTTACACCCAAGAAATTGTTAAACAGGTAGTAGATAAGATAAATAATAAAATGACTGAAATAAACAAATCAACAATGATGATTGTAAGTGATCTTGAGCTTAACAGTTTAATATCAACATTAGAGTTTGATAATGCTTATGATAAAATGATGGCAAATAAGGATATTACAGAAACACTTAATTCTATATCCCGATCAAATGATGATCTTGAAGGCATTGCCATTTTTAGAGAAAATGATGAACATATATACTCTAAAATTAGTAAAGAAAATGTAGAAAATAGGCTAGGAGCCAATTTTACCAATAGTAGTTTGTATCAGGAAACTCTTAATTCGGGTGGAAAAGGTATTTGGGTTACTGGATTTAATGGTAACTATCAGAATATTTTTTATATGCGAAGGTTAGTAAATTTAAGATCTACTAATACAATAGGAGTTATGGTCTATATATTAAATAATGATGTACTACATAATGTTATATCTGAGGCTGAGTTTGGAGAAGGAGCGGAAATTCAATTAATAGATCAAAATAATATAATTATTACTGCAGTAAATGAAAAGTTAGTAGGGACAAAATTTAATGGTGCTATTGATATGAAAAAAGCAAGTAATTATACTACTATAGGCAGTAATTTAGTTGCTTTCGCTACAACAAATAATGGATGGAAACTAATTAGTACTATACCCGTCGGTTCTTTGATGGGTGAAATATATGCAGTGGGTCAAAAAACAGTAATTATGGGTTTTGGTTTTGCTGTAATAGCAATACTTATGGGATTCTTTATATCCTTAGGAATATCAAATCCTTTACAGAAGATTATGGGTTTGATGAGTAGGGTAGAGAATGGTGATTTAACAGTTAGCTCAGATTTAAAAGGTAGAAATGAAATCGCTAAATTAGCCGACAGCTTTAATAAGATGGCAAATAATATAAGACAATTAATTAATAATACCAGTAGAATAGGTGATATGGTTTTAAAGGACACTGAAGTCATAAGTGATGTTTCGGCTCAATCTTATTCTTCTGCTCAACAGGTTTCTGATTCTATTGAGACGATATCAATAGGTGCCCAAGAACAAGCAGATGAAGCCCAATCCAGTTCTGAAGTAATGGATCTCTTAGCTAAACGTATTGCAAGTGTTAATGACAACGTAAAATCAGTTTTACAGGTTGCTAAAGAGATTAAAATAACCAGTAAAAATGCTGGTGATACAGTAAATACATTGAATGAAAAGAGTAATACTACTGCAGAGATGTCTAATAGAATAAAAGATGATATAAATAAATTAAATGATAAAGCCTTAGAGATTAGTAAGATTGTAGGCTTGATTGATGGAATAAGTGAACAGACCAGTTTGCTATCCCTTAATGCTTCAATAGAGGCAGCACGAGCAGGTGCAGCAGGTAAGGGATTTGGTGTTGTTGCTGAGGAGATAAAGCATCTTGCTGAACAAACCAGTGATGCTACTAATACTATAGGAAGTATAGTTGGAGAAATACTTGCAGAATCACAAAACACTGTAGAAGAAGTGGAGAAAGCCAATGAGATATTTAAGGAGCAAAATGTTTCTGTTCATGAAACAGAACAGGCATTTAAAGCTATTATTAATTCACTAGAAACAATAACAGTAGAGGTTAATCGAGTTAGTAATGCCATTGTAGAAATCGATGATTATAAGAATAAAGCAGTTGAGGAAATAATAAGTATTTCTTCTATTGCCCAGGAGGCTGCTGCATCTACTGAGGAAGTAACTGCTGCCAGTGAGGAACAGGTATCATCAGCAGATCAATTAGCTAGCCTTGCTAGTGAACTGAAGCAGACAGTTAATGAGTTAAAGGATAATTTGAGTAGGTTTAAAATATAAGAATTTAATAGATTTTTGTTAGTAAGATAACACTGCTGGTATAAAAATACTGGCAGTGTTTTTATTATTATAAATAAATTCTATATGTGGTATTTAATTTAATAATATAAAAGCGAGAGAAAAATGCAGGAATTATTAGATTTTTGTAGAATTATTAAATTAATATAATTGCTTTGATGTTTGTATAATACCGTGTGACATAAAGTTAAACTAATAAGTGCTGTCATGAATTGTTTTTCGACAGTTTTAGCATAAATCTAAGACTGTTTGTCATAGAGGATTATAAAAGGTGTACATAATTTTATCTTTAAATTACAAAATAATTTTTGTTTTTTTTTATCTAAAAGGAGGAATATATATGTTCAAAATTAAAAATAGTTTTAAAAACAAGCTGACATTGATATTGGTAATATTGATGGTATCACCTATTTTGTTTTATGGTATTACTTCTATTATTAATCAGAGTAACTTAATAGAAAAAAATGTCTACGAGAAAAATATGAAGATGGCTGAAGGACTGGCTAAAGGGACAAGTTCAATAATTGAAAATGCCGAAACAACAGTAAATATTATGGCAGAAACACAACTTCTAAAAACAATGAATGCAAATTCAATGGACAGAGTTTTGGATCCAATTGTGGATGAAAATCCATATATCGCCAATGTGTACGTAATGGATCCTACTGGTATGCAGGTGTATAAAAGTACAGGTAGCCTTGGAGATAGATCTGACCGAGATTACTTTTTGGCGGCAATGGAGGGCAAAAGGAATTTTTCTGAGGTACTAATCTCTGGTAGTAGAAATGTTCCTATTATAGTATATGCCGCGCCAATAAAAAATAATGGAAATGTAGTAGGTGTTTTAGGGGCAAGTATAGATCTTGAGGTCTTAAGCCAGTTAGCTGCAAATACAAAGCCAGGAGAAACTGGTTATGGGTTTATTGTAGAGAATACTGGTAAAGTAATTGCACATCCTGATGAAGAAATGGTAGCGGAAATGGTTGATCTTTCATCCATGCTACCTGTAAGTAGTGCTATTAAAGGTAATTCAGGAAATGTAGAGTACAATTATAATAATGTAGATATGCTGGCATCATATGTACCAATTGAAAAAACTAATTGGGGTGTAATAGTACAGTTATCCTCTAGAGAGGCTTTTCAACAATTAAGGGATTCTTTAAGAAATACAATTTTACTTATTCTATTAACAATTATTATAGGTGTGATTATTTCTTATTTTGTTGGAGGATATATTACAGTTCCTATTATTGCAGCTTCTAATTTTGCTCAGGAAATTGCAGATGGGAATTTATCATTAAATCCTTTATTCGTAAAGTCAAAGGATGAAATAGGAAACCTATCAAAGTCACTTAACGATATGCATGACAATTTACGTATGATGATAAAGAAAATTACTCTTACATCGGATCATGTGGCGGCTTCAAGTCAGGAATTATCAGCATCAGGTGAACAGGTTGGCGAGACTGCAGAACAGGTTGGGTCTGCTATGCAGCAGGTTGCTTCAGGAGCGGAAGAGCAACTGGCCCAGGTTGAAGAAATTACTCTAAATATAGATAATTTAACAGGTGGTATAGAAAAGATAGATCTTAGTTCTAGTGCGATGTCAAAATCAGCAGATTTAGTTATGAGTAGTATCGATAAGGGTAATAATGCAGTAGGAGATTCTATGACTCAAATAACTGCTGTAAAAAATGACACATCGAAAGTTGCAAATGAAATTAAGAATTTAGGAAATACATCAAGAGAAATTGATAATATTCTAGATTTAATAAATAGTATTGCAGAACAAACTAATCTATTGGCTTTAAATGCAGCGATTGAGGCTGCTAGGGCAGGAGAAGCTGGAAGAGGATTTAGTGTTGTTGCAGATGAAATAAGGGAATTAGCTGAAGAATCTGCTAAGGCAACAGATGAAATTGCGACATTGATAAAAGATATTCAAACTGGAGTAAATGGTGCTGTTAGTCAGATGGACAAGAATCTAAATACAGTTGATAATAGTGTTGGATCAATCGAAAGAACAAAAAGTGTATTTGGAGAAATTAATGATTTGGCCTTTACCTTAAAAGAACAGATTAAAGAAGTTACCGAGATTTCTCATGAAATAAGTGGCAATAGTCATAAAGTTGATAGCGCCTTCGAAAATATATCAATTGTTAGTACTGAATTTGCTGGTAATGCAGAGGAAGTTGCTGCATCAAGTGAAGAACAAATTGCTTCTACTGAAGAGATTAGTTCTTCAGCTAAACAATTAGCCGAGATGGCTCAGCAATTAACTGAATTAGTCAATAAGTTTAAAGTATAAAGATTTAATATCTAAAGATTAAAAGTATAAAGATTTAATCTAAAAACTAAAGTATAAAGACCTATTATCTAAAATCTAAAGTAAAAAGATGTAAAACTTAAAATCCTTAAAATAAATAAAGAAATGAATAAAATTTTAAACTAATCTTTATTTATTTTATATCTTAATAATAATAGTAACACATAAATCAGGGGCTATTGGATAATTTCCAGTAGCCTTTTTTGTATATTACTATGTAAGTATTTATTAATAATTAAATCCTGACTAAACTTATCAAAAAAATATAATTAATATGTGATTTATATCATAGAGATAAAATTCGTAAGCCTATATAATATGAAGTATCAAGAGTAATTGAATAATGAGTAAATAATCAATTTAAGTTTTCGGTTGTCTAATTAATGTTCTTACTTTAGATTTTGATAAAACAATGTAACTTTTAGTTTTTAAGACAAAAAAATATCAACAGCATAGCAGGATGCTATGACTACATTAAACTAAGGAGAGATTATAATGCATCAAGGTTGTCCAGGTTCTCGTATGCAAGATTTTAGTAAAAAAGAGGTTGTTGAAGAAAACGGTAAAAGGGCCTCTCATTTAAGACAGTGGCCAGTTCAGTTACACCTTGTTTCACCACAAGCACCATATTATAAAGGGGCTGATGTTGTTTTAAGTGCTGATTGTGTTGCTTATGCACTAGCTGATTTCCATAAGGATTACCTAAAAGATAAAAGCCTAGCAATTGCCTGTCCAAAACTTGATTCAGGACAAGAGATATATGTTGAAAAAATTAAATCATTGATTGAAGATGCAGATATTAATACATTGACAGTAATGATAATGCAAGTACCCTGTTGTATGGGTTTAGTTAGTATGGCTAAACAGGCCCTAGATAGTTCTGAAAGAAAAGTACCTGTAAAGAAAGTAGTAGTATCCGTTGAAGGCAAAATATTATCTGAAGAATGGTTATAAACCAAAACTTAAACTTTATGGAGGTGATGAAGAATGGAAAAGTATTTAAATGAGGGAGTACAAACAGTAATAGTAGAACACCCTAGGGTTGGAGAAATTTTGGATGATTTTGGTATCGCTTGTACTACGTGTACTGCAGGTTCATGTTTATTAAAAGATGTGGTGGGAATTCATAATCTACCACCTGTTCAAGAAATAGAATTAATGTATCAAATAGAAAAGACTATCTATCCTGAACGTGATGTTAAAAAACCTGAAGTTAGTCAGGTAGATAATAAGGAGAAGGAAATAACTTATTCTCCACCAGTACAGCAACTTGTCGATGAACATAAAGTAATTAAAAGATGGTTGGCTTTAGTTCC
>JADQBV010000277.1 GCA_016278415.1 Halanaerobiales bacterium | reverse complement strand
TATCACCACAACAAGGACAAAATTTATACTGATACATACTCTGCTCACTCCTCTCTTACTACTGCGTGAACTACTAAAACCCAATAATCACATTTGCTAAAACGATCTAATTTCTATATTCTTTAATTTAAATATCACAAATGAAAGATTTAATTTATATATACCTTTATATATTAAATACTACACTAACATCTAAAAGTCCTGCAAACTTCCATTTTAATATTTAATTTTGCATATATATATCCTCTGATTCTACTTCTTTCTTTATTTGTAACAATTCATAATATACATTATAAAAGTATATAAAACGTATTTAAAAAGTTGTTTATAAACAAAAATTAATATTTGTTAAAATCATGTAATTATAACTCTTAAAAAAATCAAGGGTATAATACTAAAACCCCCTATATAAACAGGGGGTTATCTTTGCATAATCTTCTTCCTTCAACACTTATTATTGACATAACATTCTATTATTCATTCAATGCCAGAGGGCATAGGTTGTGGACTACGAGTTGGTCCATGTACTTTCAAAATTCCACCCTCAAAATACAATCTATCAATATTTACATTTCTATCACCACTAGGAAACTCAGGATAAGTATGAGTATGATATACGATAAATAATTCGCTACCATCTGGCGAAACAGTTACACTATTATGTCCAGGCCCGGAAATCCCTTTTCCCAGATCTTTTTCTAATATAGGATTCCCTTCATATTTAGTCCAGGGACCTAGTGGGTGTTCTGCAGTAGCATAACCAATTGAATAATCAGCCGAGGCATAAAAGTTTGCAGAATACATCAGGTAATATAACTCCTTATGTTTTAATACAAAAGCTCCCTCATTCCATTGCCAATCTCCTCCAATATCTTCCCAAGATTGACTAGGATCGACTGCTAGGACAGCTTCACCCTTTAATTCTGTTAAATCCTCAGTCATCTCCTGGACATAAATCTGACTGACATGTGCCCCATCAACTATATTATCTGAACAATCCTTGTCATAATATAAATATGGGGTGCCATCATCATCAACAAAAATATGTCCATCAATAAAAGACTGTTCTCGATCAAAAAGTGGCGCCTTTAAATTAATAAATGGTCCTAACGGTTCTTCACTTACAGCTAAGGCTATTTTCAAATAGCCATCCATATCCCTTGTACTATATGTCATATAGAATTTATCTTTATAGTGTATTACTTCAGGGGCCCAGAAATCACCCATACCCCACTTATTACCATCCATTGAAGAATCTAATGCCATCCCTTTCAATTCCCAATCTACAAGGTTAGATGATTCCCAGACCTTAAAGCCTAAAGTTGGCATTGATGTTGCATATAGATAGTACTTATTTTGATATTTCATTACAAAAGGATCACCGATGTCGGTTATATCACCTACTGGGTTAGTGTAAGTATTTGCTATAATAATTTCCCCTCCTGTATTAATCATAATAAAAACAGTAAAAATCATTGTTAATATTAGTGTTAAACATATTTTTAACAATAACCTAGCCATTTAAAGACCCCCTTTATTAATAACCACGAATTTTAAGAATCTTTACTAACACTTAATTAACTATATAAAAATCTAAACATCCATCTTCCAGAACTTATCACAGTAATCAAAAACTTCCACTACCTATTTACTAGCTAGATACTTAACCATTTTATTTAAAAGCAGTGTACCTATTGGTTGTTGGTTATATTGTCCCATCAACTTTAAAGTACTAACAATTAAATGACCCTTCCCATATTTCAGCTCCAATATTGTAGGACTAAATTTCCCTATCCAACCAGAGAACATACCAGCAATAATCCTTTCATAATTCATATCATCCAGATTATTAATAATATATGATGGATAGATATCTGACATCTCCCAACCTGAAATCTTATTAATTGGTAAACCTTCAAATAAATTAGTATCTATAAAGTTAAAGGATGCAGCACGATCCCAACTTTCTCCATCACTTAACTTTTTAAAATTAAGTAATCCCTTATCCTGTATATCACTACCTTTTTCAGCTAAGAATATGGCTTTGCCACCCAGGCGAATATATTGGAGTACTTCTTTATCTAGTTTGCTAGCTAGACATACCCTTTCTGTATCTATCTGATCAGACTTTGCCTCATTCTTTCTGATACTGCTAGTATCTAGCAAAGAATTTAATATATAATCATTTGTAACTAAGGCTTCTTTAAATTCATCTGATAAACCACAAGTAGTTATTTCTTGTCCACCGCTCTTAGCCTTATCTGGAGATGTAATAGTCAGTTCTTCTCTATTTCTCGTTATTTCTTCTCCATCCTTAACTAAACAATAATCAAAATCATAACTGCTACAAGTATTGAACGTAGGTATCTTAAATACTATATCATCAGGAATTTTAGTAACAGAATAAGGTTTTACACTCACTTTAATAGTTCCATTAATATTACTGTCTTTTAATTCCCAATATAAAGACCCACTAATATTTTCACTTGTATTATTTACAATGTAAGGGGCTGCCTTAAATCTGTTTCCAGACCATAAATTATGTTCTTCAATATCTATCATAATATTGATAGCACCATTAAAATTACTTACTTTATCTGAAAATGATTTTAAATCACGGTTATATTTAAGAAAACCATTTGTCTCCCATTCTATATCAGTAAGTTCTGTAACTACATAACCTGAGATTTCTTCCCTTTTACGTATCTCTTCAAAAAGGTACTTAACTCCTCTATACTCTCTCTCCTGAGTAGCTAGGGAAAGTTCATTGAAGTTCGTAAAAACCTTATCCAATTTATACTTATAAAAATTCTTCTGAGCAGTTGCAGGAATTTTAAAATTTTCAGTGAAAATCCTGGCACTTCCTGCAAACCAAGTTGGTTGTTGATCTTCCTTTATGTTATTGTCAAGTTCAGGCAAACCCCAAATTCCAAACTCTGAAATAATCAGTGGTTCTCGGGCAGAACTATATCCATCTACAAAGTTCTCCTCCGGTTGTGAAATGACATATTGATCAAGATCCTCATTCCATTCCCTATAATTCTCAGGAACAGCAAAATACCTATGATAGTCATTTAAATCTGTCTTAACATGTGCCCATCCTGAATTATCACAAATCAACCTACTGTCATCTAAGATTCTGGCGTAATCATAAAAATCACTTAACCAATCCTGCATATCCTTATTATCCTTTAACTTCCACTCCAGACCCCATTCCTCATTATATATACTCCAAATAATTATAGATGGATGATTAAAATCTCTTACTACCATGTCAGTGTATTCCTTCTTAAATCTTTGTTTTGCCTGTGGCGTCCATCTAGCATAATTTGCAGGTTCAGCCCAAATTAAGATGCCCAGCTTATCGGCCCAATAAAGGTACCTAGGATCTTCTGTTTTAATGTGTTTTCTAAGAAGATTAAAACCCATATCTTTAGCTTTTCTTATTTCATCTCTTATCATTTCTTCATTATCAGCCCGATAGATTGTCCCCGGCCAAAAAGCCTGATCCAATGCCCCTCTAATATATAAAGGCTTATTATTTAAATATATTTCCCCATCTTTTGCCTCAATTTTTCTCATTCCAAAATGACTTTTGTACTCATCAACGACTTTATCCCCATCCTTCAAAGTAAATACTGCATTATATAAATAAGGATTTTCAGGTGACCATAAATTAACTTCAGGTATAGATATTTTATAATCCTCTTTTTCAAATATAAACTCACTGGAACTTACCAAGCTGCCTCCATCAACAAAAATATCAACCTGAACAACAGGATTATCAATCCTATCTACTGAATCAATAGATATATCTAAATCTATTTGTTCTAAATCAATATCTGTTTTAATAAATACATCCTCGATAAAACTCTCTCCATATTCCGCTATATTAACATCCTGCCAAATACCACTAACTCTAGTATACCAGCTACCCTGCTTCCCGTGAGGAATTTCCTCATTATTCTCTGGGTCAAATACCCTTACAACTAGAAGATTTTGATCTTCTCTTAAATAATTTGTAATTTCAAACTTAAAGGGAACATACCCTCCCTCATGGGTCCCTATATATTCACCATTGAGCCAGACATCAGCTATATAATCTACAGCATTAAATTCTATAAATATCCTATTACTACTACTATCAAGATCAAATTCCTTACTATACCAGGCATATCCGGTATATTCAGATAAATTTTTATTATATGACTGCCAGGCAGCGGGTATTTCTACTACCTGTCCCTCAAACCCATTAATAATCCATTCTTTTGATTCCCCAATACTTTCAGGGTCAGTTTTAAAATTCCAACTACCATTTAGATTCAATATCTTCTTGCCCAATCTAACCCCTCCAATCCTTTTCTATTATTTTTAATATATCAATCTGTATACAGTAATTAATACTTTAATTAATACCTTATAACCTACTTTAGATATTTGTGTTAACCCTTCATGCCTGTTAAAGAAATCCCCTGTACAAAATACCTCTGAGCAAAGGCAAAAACAACTATAACAGGTAATGCAGATAAGAAAGCACCTGCCATTAACTTGCCATGTTCGATGATATAATAACCCTGAAGCAATGACAATCCGGGTGTAAGTGGTCTCATGTGAGCCGAATTAGTAACAATCAAAGGCCATAAAAAAGCATTCCAGGATGCCAAAAATGTAAATAATCCCAGGGTAATTAATGCAGGCTTAGCCAATGGTAATATTATTTTATAGAATGTTTGAAATTTATTACAGCCATCAATAGATGCTGAGTCTTCAAGTTCTTTTGGTATACCGATAAAAAACTGCCTTAGTAAAAACACGCCAAACACTGAAGATACCGCTGGAAAAATCATCGCATAATAAGTATCTATCCAACCAAAAGAATTTACAATAAGATAATTAGGAATCAAGTTAGTAACTGGAGGTACCATCATCGTAGTCATTAGCATCCAAAACAAGACCTTTTTACCTTTAAACTTTAGCCGTGCATATGCATAAGCCGCTAATGCATCTATAAATACAACCAAAATCGTTGTAACCGTTGCTATCAACATACTATTTAAGAACCAGCGGAAAATAGGTGTTCTATCTGAATTATCGAATATCTCAGTGAAATTCTCTAGAGTCAATGTTCTAGGTATAATATTAATTGGCCATTCTATTGTCTGTGACTCTGGTTTAAGGGCAGTTGATAACATCCAAATAATAGGTATAATCCATATAATAGCCAGTAAAATAGTAAATACTAACAAAACATATTTTTTCGTCTTTGTATTAATAAGAATCCCCTCCTTTAGTACTCAACATCAGAAGACATGAGTTTGAACTGAAAAACGCTAATTGCAATAATAAACAATGATACTATAATAGCCATTGCAGCAGCATTCCCAAGACGATAATTAGAGAAAGCCTCCTCCTGAATATACATGATAGCCACTTGTGTATCTCGACCTGGACCACCCTGTGTCATCATATATGGTTGCCCAAAAACATTGAAAGAAGCTATGGTCGTCATTACTGTAACAAAAAGTGTTGTTGGTTTTAAAGAAGGTAATGTAATATACCAAAATCTCTGCCAGGCAGTTGCACCATCAATTTTTGCTGCCTCATAGAGGTGTGCAGGTATATCTTGTAAGCCTGCTAAAAACAACAACATGTTTTGTCCTACAGTCCACCAGACAGTAACAAGAACTAGTGAAACCCAGGCCCACTTTGTTGTAGATAACCAGGCTATAGGATCATAACCTAAAAAACTCAAAATATAGTTCATCAGTCCACTCTGTGTATCAAGAATCCAGTTCCACATGAGAGTAACACTGGTAATAGAGAGAATAACAGGTGTATAAAATACACTCCTGAAAAATCCCTTTAACTTAAAGTTTCTATCAACTAAGATAGCGATCAATAATCCTACAATTACTAAAAAAGGTACACTAAAAACTACAAATTTAAAAGTATTGCCAAGTGAATTCCAAAAATACTCATATTGAATTGTGTTACTATTAAATAGTTTTGCAAAATTATCTAATCCAAGAAAGGGCTTCTCCCAACCTAGTAATTCCCATCGATGCATGCTTATATATAATCCAAAGAAAACAGGGAAAGCCAAAAATACCGAAAAGAACACCAGATGGGGAAGAATAAATAAATATGAAGTTAATCTATCAAGGTTTGGTTTTAGTTTCATTCTATCCCTCCTCATAAAACATTTGATTATTTATTAATTGTTAAAGTAAGTTAAAATACTATACTTTACTAATTCTTAAAGAGAAATTAAGGAGGGCAACTTACCCCCTCCCCTTCTCCTTATTATAATAGACTAATATTTAATGGCTGTCATTATAGGCATCAAGTGCTTTTTGCGCTCTACTTGCTGCGTCCTGCAAAGCCTCTTCAGGAGTCTTTTTACCTAAAATGGCTAGATTGCTTTCCTGCTGTAGCGGAACCATAATTTCATTTAAAGCAGGGTGTAGTGGTGGGAATATTAAATATGGAACTTCTTCCGCTATTGAGGCCTGATGTTCATAACTGTTGAAGGCTTCACTCTCTCTTACAGAATTACGAGCAGGAATCTGTCCAAAACCAGCCCACTGAGCACTATTTTGGGAGATATATTTAATGAATTCAACTGCAGCATCTCTCTTTGCATCATCTCTCTTAGGTTGACGGAATAACACAAAATTATGAGAACCACCAGTTACAGCCATTTTGGTACCCATGTTTGGTACTGGATATGACATAAAATCTAAACCTTCCTGTTCTTTAAATCCACTAATCATCCAAATACCATTAAAATGCATAGCTAATTTACCCTGTCTAAATAAAGTTACCTCTCCATCCTGTTGTATATTTTTTG
>JADQBV010000350.1 GCA_016278415.1 Halanaerobiales bacterium | reverse complement strand
TCCAATTATTTGAGGGGGGATTAGCTATGGCTATCGATGAATTAACAAAGAAAGAACAAATTATTAATTTTGCACAGAGTGACCCGTTTTTAAAGATTAGTGACATTGCAGAGTATGTTCAAACAACACCGAGATATGTAAGGACAATATTATCAGAAGCAAATATATCATTGATGAAATTAAGAGAAAAGTATGCCAGGAATATGGAAAAAAGACTAAAAAATAATGAACATGATAAGTTACAGGCAAAAGTAAGTTTAAGAGAGGAATACAGTTTTAATAATCTTGATAGTGGTATTATTGAAATTGAAAAGGTCGATGAAAATCATTTTCAAGATATCGAACGTTTTCATGACGAAGATGAGTTAATAAAAATATATCAGGTTCAATCTGTAGATAAAAAGCCGTACTGCATTCATGAACTAATTACTTATATGGATAGGGAGATTAATAAAGACAGATTAGAAAACCTTGAATCTGTATATGATTTACTAGGAAGAAAAGGAATAAACAATTTGCAATTCATGACTAATACTATTACTATTGAAAGCCCTACTGATGTTATAAGAAAATACTTCCAGGAAGTTGATAGTGTTATGATGAGTACGAGAATAGTACTATTAAATAAGATTCCTATTGGTATGGAACGTATGTATATTAGGGCTGACTTAACAAAGGTAGAGTTTGCTGGTGAACTGGTTATTTGAAAGAGCATAATATAGTATTATAAAAATAAAGTATAAAAAAGGTCGTTTTTTGTTGACATTCCCCTGCGGATTTCGTATAATAAAGGTGACATATAAATAGCCTCGTATATTTGTGATAATAGGGTTCACAAGTTTCTACCAGATAGCCGTAAACTATTTGACTATGAGGGAAGTGCATCTAGGGTTCCGTTACATATTTAGTAAGTCTGGACCAAGTGATGCTAGTTTCACTTTTATTAGTGAATTACACCGTGAGGATAAAAGCCTGGACGGGTAGGTTCCTTCGTTAGAATTTGGAATCTACCTGTTGAGGCTTTTTATGTTTAGGAAGAGATTCCTAATAAACTTATGGGGGGGAAAGATTAAATGTTAGAAAACTTATTCAAGCTTAAGGAAAATGGTACAAATGTAAAGACTGAGGTAATTGCAGGATTTACTACTTTTATGACAATGGCTTATATTATTTTTGTTAATCCGGATTTACTTAGTGCAGCAGGAATGCCTTTTGAAGGGGTATTTATTGCGACTATTGCTGGTATTATTTTAGGTACATTATGTATGGCATTTTTTACTAATTATCCATTTGCTCTTGCTTCAGGGATGGGTTTAAATGCTTTTTTCGCTTTTTATGTTGTAGGACAGTTGGGTGTAAGTTGGCAGGTTGCATTAGGTCTTGTTTTTTGGGAAGGTATTATTTTTATTATTTTAAGTCTATTACCTGTAAGAGAAAAGATTGTAAATGCTATACCTATGGCCATTAAGACAGGTATTAGTGCAGGTATTGGATTATTTATTGCTTTTATAGGTTTACAGAATGCAAATATTATTGTAGATGACCCTGCAACTTTAGTTGCTCTAGGTAATATAACAAGTGGCCCTGCTTTAATAGCAATTGTAGGATTAATTATAACTGGAATTTTACATGCTAGAAAAGTAAAAGGAGCTCTACTCTGGGGTATCTTAGCTGCTACAGCTTTAGGCTGGTTAAATGGTGTTACACCACAATTCAATGGTTTTGTAGAGATGCCTCGTATGGTTGATTGGTCCAAAGTATTATTTCAACTAGATATAATGGGCGCCTTGCAATTAGGTACAATAGGTGTATTGGTATCATTCTTATTTGTTGATATGTTTGATACTGCTGGTACTTTAGTAGGTGTAGCTCAACAGGCTGATTACTTGGACGAGAATGGTGATCTACCAAAAGCAAGTAATGCACTTCTTGCAGATGCTGTAGGTACTACTGGTGGAGCACTTTTTGGTACAAGTACTGTTACAACATATGTGGAGTCTGCTTCTGGTGTTGCTGAAGGTGGACGTACTGGTTTAACAGGTGTTGTTGTATCAGCACTATTCTTATTAGCACTATTTTTTAAACCATTAGTTAGTATTGTGCCATCAGCTGCTACCTCACCTGCATTAATCATAGTAGGTACAATGATGATAACTAATATTACTAAATTGGACTGGGATGATTTCACAGAAATTTTACCAGCTTTTGTAACCATGATCTTTATGCCTTTCGCATACTCCATTGCAGATGGTATTGCTTTAGGATTTATTGTTTATCCATTAGTTAAATTAGCTACTGGAAAAGGTAAAGATGTTCATTGGTTAGTATATACCCTTGGAGTATTATTTGCTGCATATTTCATCTGGCTATAAGATATAGTGAATATCAATTATAACGAATAATAAACAGATAAATAACTTAAGTATGTATTTGAAATACTTGATAGAAAGCCCTGGCTATTAGTTAGGGCTTTCGTGTTTAATTAATTGATACAAAGTATAAAGCTACGTAATAATCTTAAGAGAATTATGAGGTTAATAATAATGGTTGTATCATAAAATTAAAATTCTTTCTTGACAGGTTTTACTATCTGGTATATAATGGTTGTGAATTAAATAATTAATTAATATTAATTAAATTAACCATATGAAAGGGGGTCGTGAAGATGATTAGATTATACATTAATGTATCTTATTCAAAGGGGAAAGATGTCTTGAATTATAATGAAATAAAAAGAAATATGTTGCGACCTACCGGTAGAAATATATTATAGATTATTAGTAGTTTTTTTAAGTGTTCTATTCTTAAGGATTACTTTAATAACTAACTATAATTACCACAGGTTGTGATGCCTGTGGTTTTTTATTAGCATAGCGGAATATTATGTTATAATTTGATAAAAGAGCCACAGGAGGTGCTATTTTCCTGTGGTTTTTTTGTGCCATAAAATCTCTCTAAACAATAGTAAAGGAGCGGAGTTTACCTTATGTTGACGTTGAGCCATTTTTTTAATAATTTTAAAAAGGAGAAATTTAATGATAAATATAAAAGAGATTAAGGATGAAAAGCTTAAATCAGAAATTACAGAAATAATTTTGAAGGAATTGCCTGAATGGTTTGGTAATGAAGACTCTTTATTAGAATATATTAAATCAGTGAAGGGGAAGAAATTCTATGCAGCATATGATAATGAAAAAATTGTAGGATTTATTTGTCTGAAAAATAATAATCAATATACAGCCGATATTTATGTTACAGGGGTATTAAAGGAATATCATCGAAAGGGAATCGGTAGAAACCTGGTATCTATATCAGAGAAATATTTAAAAGAAAACAGATATAATCTCTTTATGGTAAAGACCCTGGGAGAATCATCTGAATATGAGTATTATAGAAGAACCAGAGCGTTTTACAAGGAAATGGGATTTTATCCTTTAGAGGAGTTCAAAGAGATCTGGGATGAGGAAAATCCTTGTTTAATAATGGTTAAGAGTCTAGTTAATTAAGGTAATTTATGGACGCTTTATATAAAGTAATGTTTATTCCCTATATTTATCTATTAATATTTGGAGGAAAATACAATGAATATTAAAGTGGTTGAAGGAAAAAAAGAACATATTAATGACTGTATAGAAGCTTTAATCAAGTCGGATTTAGGAGAAAAATACTTTACTGATGAAGAAAAGGCCTATAATGGGGTATATGAGTTTGTTGAAGCCGGAACACTACTTGTAGCTCTAGATAAAGATAATACTTGTGTAGGATTTATGGGTTATATACCTAAGGGGGCTTTTCACAGTTTCCCATATCTTCACATAATTGCAATAAAAGAGGAATACCGCAACAAAGGTATAGGTAAAAAAATGATGAATCATTTTGAAGAGATGATGTTTATCAATTCATCAAAAATATTTCTGGTTGTAGCAGATTTTAACCCTAAAGCTAAATTGTTTTATGAGAAGCTTGGCTATAAAGAGGTAGGTGCTATTCCAGACCTATACAGAGAAGGTATCACTGAATATTTCATGATGAAAAAGAATGGCTAGAATAACAAGGAATATAAAAATAAGTAATACTATAGATTAAGGACGTGATGAAATTGCGAACAGTAAAAGAACCGAATGAAATAAAAATTGTGGAATACTCAAAAGAATATGCAGCATCAATTGCTGATATGTGGAACAAAAGCTCTAGTAATTGGGGTGGCTCTGATACATGCTACACTGGAGAAGAGATCATTGATGAACACAAGAATAATGATCACATCAATACCTATCTGGCTGTAGATAATGATCAGGTAATCGGATACTGTAGTTTTAATGAATATAAAGAGGATGAAGGAGCACTGTATATACCATTATTAAATGTTAGGCCCGATTATCATGGGAAAAAAGTTGGTAAGAAATTAGTTAAAGTTTGTGTTGAGCGGGCAATAGAATTAAACTGGCCTCGTTTGGATTTATATACTTGGCCAGGTAATATAAAGGCTGTTCCATTATATAAAAAATGTGGCTTCTTCTGGGAGAAAAGGGATGATAGTACACACCTGATGAACTTCCTGCCGACTGTCTTAAATACTGAGGCTGTTAAGGATTATTTTAAGGATATTGATTGGTATGAAGATAGCATTAAAGAAATAGAGGTTGTGCCAGATGGTAATGAAGAGGATGACTATAATATTTACCAATATGAATGGGAAACATTAGATAATTATCTAAAGATGAAATTCGATAGAAGGGGTAGGGGGATAAGGATGATTGAGACAGATGATTATCTCATTGAATCAATACTCCACGAATACCAATTGCCCTTTGAAAATAAATATAAAATAAAATATTATATAAAGAATAAATCTGGTAAGAATCTAAATGTCTCAATAAAAGGACAAAATGATAAAAATATAAAATTTATGATGGAAGAATCGTTAACTGTTGTAGATGAAATAAATCTCAGTGGCGAATTTTACCTAGATAGAATTGAAGAAGAACAGGATATTTTTCGTACACACCCTGCTGTGACAGCTAAAATAGAGATTAATGGTAAAATGGCAGTATTTCGTAATGGAATTTTGCCTAAGTACCCAGTAAAATGCAAATTGAATATACCGAATGGAGAGATTTTAACTGATACAGAAAGTATCTGTTTTCTAGATTTAGAAAACGCTTATGATGAGCCTATTAATTGTTCTTTTGTTATTCCTAGTAATGAGGATGTTAAATATCTTAATGATGAGTTTCATGTTGAAATGAAGCCTAATGAAAAGAAGTCATTAGCAATTAGGTTTATTTTAAACAATTACAATTTCTATTCTGAAAAAATGAATATCTCGATTGCGTTAAAGAAAAAGAAAATTGATTATCAAACTACTATTCATGCCTCTTTTAATGGACCTGGCAGAAAATATGGTGGTGAAAAAGAAAAAGACTGGATTATATGTAATGGAACTTACGAATTAAGACTATCTAAATCAAATAATAGTGTTAGCTTGAGTAATTATAATACCAAAGAGGATAGAGTGTTTTTCTTGTTCCCCCGGATAGGTTTTCCTTATACAACAGAGTTTTCTAAGAAGAGAGCAGAGAAGGTAGTATTTATAGAAGAAGAGCAAGCAATATTAATGAAGGCTCATTATCTACCTCAAAACAATAAAAATCTTGAATTAATCTCCTATCTACGTCTGTATTCTAATGGAGTATTAGAGAGTTATTATGAAGTACATAATATTGGGGAGTCAGAGACAGAGGCTATATCAATTGCAAGGGGTATTTATTTTAGTTTGTTAAAGGCTGTTTTACCATATGATGGCACAATTATTGAACTAAAGAGTTCTGAAAACATAGCGTTAGAGAGTTGGGATTTAAAGCTTTTAAGTGAAAATTGGATGTTTAATAATGTTGAAGGAACAAGTAGTGGTATTTGTTGGTCTCCATCGTCTAAACTTACATTTAATGAATGGCATTTTTTACTCGAAGAGAGTTTAGGTATAATATCCCCAGATACTTTTAAAAACACAGATGCTATTTATTTAACGATAGATACTTACGATAACTGGTTTGATTTGAGGTCCTTTGCAATAGATGCTTATGGACTCAATAAAGATAAAAAGCCTCTTGAATCAGATGATGATACAGTAAGAATTGCTGAAGATACCATTAGTGTAAAGATTAATGATGGGAATCCATTTGTATCTGATGATTTTAATGTAAAAGTAAAAAGGTATAAGAAAGCAGATATAAGTGGCGATATATCTTTGAGCTCAACAAATAATAATATAAATAAAGATATGGTAATTACAGAAGAAAAGTTCGCAAGAGAAATAGAATTGAATATTCCTTTTAATTATAATACGGATGTTTATTCAGAAAGTAATTTAGATTTAATTAACCTTGAGATTAATCTAGATGCAATTGTATTAAAGAAGAAAAAACCTGTGTTCTTTGTTAACCCTAATACAAAAATAAAAAAAGAACTACTATCTAGTAAAGAAGGGAATATATATTGTATATCGAACGGAGACCTAGTATATCATGCATCAAAGGATTACGCTCCAAGCCTATACTCATTAACGTATAAAGGAAAGCAGTGGCTTGACTCACAATATCCTGAAGTAGGGCCTAAATCATGGTGGAACCCCTGGTGTGGTGGTATATTAACACATCCCTCTGATTTAAAAAATATAACTGTTCAAGAGGCAGAGAGGGAAGTTGAATTTACAGATCTAGCTGATAATAAGGGTAATTTGTGGCAGGGTATTTGTATAAATATGAAATATAAGGATCACGAAAAGTATAAAGGCCTTACTATAAAACAATATTACTTATCTTTACCGGATTTACCATTACTATTAATGACAAATCAAATAATCCAAA
>JADQBV010000033.1 GCA_016278415.1 Halanaerobiales bacterium | reverse complement strand
CTGCGCCTATGGTACTGCGAGGGAGACTTCGTGGGAGAGTAGGTCGCTGCCGAATTTTTTTATTTCTAAAATAATTATTATACATATTAATATTTATCACTTCAACAACAACTTCGACGCTTCGTATTTACCATTCTCATATAATTGTAAAAATTTTCTCATATCCTATTAAATAAATAGATTAACACTAAATACACATATAATAACTGTGAAAAATCAATTACTTAAAATTGCTTTTTTTAGGTGTGTAATTTTTTTGTATACTATGGTATAATAGATTATAATACATTTTGAGTGTATTGATCAAAGAGCTAGGTATAATAATGAGTCTAACTAGTAATTTTTACATAAACAAGTGAATTATTTTTTATTAATTTTTTATAATATTATTATGATTAATTTTAACTAAAATTAATTTGATATTGAGCTCTATATGTTTTTAGTGGGAGGACTGGTTTATTTAAATGAAGAAATATATAAATCTACTTATAATTTTTATATTATTTATCTTTATTAGTCAATTTGTACAAGCTGAGTTTAATCTGACTTATGATATTAATAGTGGTTTACTTGACCGTAAATATAAATTAAATAACGATAATTTGCCACTTTTTATCCCTGAATTTCATGTTAAAGGGATATATGTAAGTGGATGGGCAGCTGGCTCTGAAATGATGGATAACTTAATTGACTTAGTCGATAATTCTATTATAAATACAATGGTTATTGATATTAAAGATCAAGATGGGCATTTAAGCTACTATTCAAATGTTCCGTTAGCTACTGAAATAGGGGCAAATAAAAGGAAAATAAGAAATATACAAGCATTAATTAATAGATTACAAAAGAAAGGGATTTATACAATAGCTCGAATTGCTGTTTTTAAAGATATGCTGTTATCTAGTAAGAAGGAGGACCTATCTCTTTGGCTACATAATTCTGAAACCGATCAAACATATCGTAGTAATAATTGGTTAGACCCGTCGATAAAGGAAGTATGGGATTATAATATCATGCTGGCAAAAGAGGCAATCCAAATAGGCTTTGATGAAATACAGTTTGATTATATTCGGTATCCTGCATTAGGAAACGGACATATACAAGCTGTAACACCAGAAAACAAATCCAAAAGTACAATTATAAATCAATTTTCGCAGTATGCTCAGAATCAGCTTTTTGATTTTAACATTCCTCTATCTACAGATGTGTTTGGCTTAACCACAACAGTAAAAGGTGACTTAGGAATCGGACAAAATTTTACTGAAATTGCGAATATCATTAACATTATTTCCCCAATGATTTATCCTTCACATTATAGCGAGGGAGTATATGGTATTAAATTACCAGAAAGTGAGCCATATAAGGTAATTAATCGCAGCTTAACTGATGCTCAAAAGAAGGTAATTGGAAACAGAAATGTTAATATAAGACCATGGCTACAGGACTTTTCCGTGAGACATAAATATACTTATAAGGAAGTTCTTGAACAGATAAAAGCAGTAGAGGATTTAGGAATAAACGAATGGTTATTATGGAATCCAAGTTCAAGATATACAAAAGAGGCACTAAAACAAAAACACTTTAGGTAGCATAGTATAGGTTGGTTATACTGAAAGATAGAAGAAACAAATCATAGGATATACTGGTACTTACAATATTAAGATGAAGATTCATGTAATAGTAAGCCGTGAGTGTAAAGAAGATATAGTCAGATTGAGTTTTATTATATTAACAATCACTTTAAGAGTGGTTGTTTTTTGTTTCTATTAAAATAGTCTTGTATTTTTATCTTTTTGTCTTGGTTTTGAATGGTTTTTAACGGAGTATTTTGTATGAGAATAAATATTATGGATATAATGATAGTAATAAATTTTATTTTTCTACTTGATTTTTTTTGTAATTATAGTATTATATATATAGAAGGTCAAAAAAAGTCAAAGACAAATTATTGTGACTTTTAATTATGCTAGGAGGCATTTTTATGGCTAGCCTTTCTGATCAAATAGAAAAATATTTGCAAGATTTAATAATGGAATATAAAGGTGAAGTTGAGATAAAAAGGAACCAACTTGCCGGTGAATTTAACTGTGCGCCTTCACAGATTAATTATGTACTGGAGACTAGATTTCCCTTAGAAAAGGGATATGTTGTGGAAAGCCAACGTGGTGGCGGTGGATATATAAGAATAATTAGGATTAAAATAAGCTCTGAAAAAGAGCATATTAAGAAGCTGATATCCCGATTAGGTGGTCCACTTGCACAGAAAGATGCAGAAGCTATTATAGCACGTTTATATGAAAATGACCTAATAAATTTGAGAGAAAAAGTATTAATGAATGCTGTAGTGAATAAAAAAATAATAGGATTAAATCTACCACATAGAGATTATATTAGAGGAAGATTGTTAATGGCTATGCTAGAAGTAATTCTTAAGATAAATGAAGGGGAGGAAGAATAGACATGAAATGTCAGCGTTGTAACGAAAGAGACGCCTCTATACATCTTACTAAGATTGTAAATGGAGATAAAAATGAGGTTTACCTTTGTGAGGAATGTGCCAGAGAAACCGGGCAGTTGCCTTTTGCTGCTAATAATCCTTTTGCTTTTCAAAATCTATTAAAGGGTTTAATTAATCCTGATCTTAGTCCTTATGAAGAATATCGAGAAGATTCTAAGTGTGATAATTGTGGATTAACATATAGAGACTTTAGTAAAAATGGTTTATTTGGCTGTTCAGAGTGTTATAAAGCGTTTGTAAATAAACTTGATCCAATCTTGAAACGAATACATGGCAATAACAGACACAATGGGAAAGTCCCCAAAAGAAGGGGTGGAACATTAAGGGTTAAACGAGAAATCAGAGAACTTAGGCAAGATATGCAGAATTCAGTTAACAAAGAAGATTTTGAAAAAGCAGCAGAGATTAGAGATAAAATAAAAATTCTGGAAGAGCAAATTAATGGTGGTGAGGATAATAATGTCATTGAGGAATCAAATTAATAGTAATTTAATACGTTGGATCTCTGAAGAAGGTCCAGAAAATGATATTGTCTTAAGTAGTCGTGTTAGGTTAGCTAGGAATTTAGAAAATTATTCATATCCAAATGTAGCAGATAATGAAGAAAGAAATATTATAAATCAAAAAGTTTGGGATGTCTTAAAAGAAGAAAATAATGATATGGATTTTCATTTGCTGAAAATGTCTGATCTCCCAGAATTGGAAAGAGAATTATTAGTTGAAAAACATCTTATAAGCCCTATTCATGCTAAGCTAGATAGAGAAAAAGCAGTGATTATAAACGATTATGAAACAATTAGTATTATGGTAAATGAAGAAGATCATATTCGAATACAGGTATTAAAGCCTGGCCTACAATTAATGAACTCTTGGGAAATTGCAAATAAATTAGACGATAGATTAGAAGAAACCTTAGATTTTGCTTTTTCGGAAAAATGGGGTTACTTATCAACTTGTCCCACGAATGTAGGAACTGGCCTTCGTGCCTCTGTAATGGTTCATTTGCCTGCATTAAATTTCACAAATAATATAGGCAAGATGTTAGGGGCTGTCTCTCAACTAGGTTTGGCCATAAGGGGTTTGTATGGAGAGGGAAGTGAATCAGTTGCTAATATCTATCAAATATCAAATCAACTTACTCTTGGTCATACGGAAACTGACATTATAGATAATTTAAGTAGTGTCACCAGGCAAATAATAGAACAAGAAAAGAATTCACGAGAAGTACTTTTACAAGAAAAAGGTGTTAGAGTTAAGGATAGCATTAAGAGATCGCTAGGTACATTAAAATATGCTTATCAAATTCCTAGTGATGAAGCAATGAAATTACTATCAAATGTAAAATTAGGAATAGATATGGGTATAATAGATGATGTTGATAATAAATTGCTTAGTGAGTTATTGGTCTTAATTAGACCTGCTCATATACAAAAGTTAAATGGTGAAGAATTAAATAATATGGAAAGAGATATAAAAAGGGCTGAATTAATACAAACACGCCTTAATATGTAAGTAAAGTCTGTAACAGAATATTATACAATTAAGTATACCATAAAGATAGGAGTGATAAATATGTTTGGAAGATTTACTGAAAGAGCGAGAAAAGTATTAAGTCTTGCAGAACAGAGTGCAGTTAGTTTGAATCATAATTATGTTGGTACAGAACATATATTGATAGGATTAGTAAAAGAAGGTCAAGGAATTGCTTTTAAAGCTTTAAATGATGCAGAAGTTACTGAGGAAAAAGTCATAGCTGAAATAAAAAAGATTATCGGTGAGGGAAAAGAACAGGTAGAAAAGCCTGTAAGTCTTACACCCAGAAGCAAAAAGGTATTAAATTTATCCATGGATGAGGCTCGTAGACTCGGGCATAATTATATTGGCACAGAACACCTATTATTAGGCTTAATTAGAGAAGGAGAGGGTGTTGCGGTTAGAATTCTTTCTGACCTTGCTGGTGATTTAAAGGCAATTCATAAACAAATAATTGAACTTTTAGGTGGACAGAATAATATAGAACAACAGGGAACCGATAAGGGTTCTGAAACCCCTAATCTTGATGAGTATAGCCGTGACCTTACTGAAATGGCAAGGGAAGGCAAACTGGATCCTGTAATAGGTAGAAATAAAGAGATTGAACGGGTCATTCAGGTATTAAGTAGGCGTACTAAAAACAATCCAGTATTGATAGGTGAACCTGGTGTTGGTAAAACTGCAATAATAGAAGGCTTAGCTGAGAGAATTATATCAGACAATGTTCCTGAAATACTTTTCAATAAGAGGGTTGTGGCTTTAGATCTGAGCTCCATTGTTGCTGGTTCTAAATATAGAGGTGAATTTGAAAAAAGACTTAAGGCTGTAATGAATGATATTATTAAAAATGGAGAAATAATATTGTTCATTGACGAACTTCATACATTGGTTGGCGCTGGAGCAGCAGAAGGTGCTATAGATGCCTCTAATATATTAAAGCCCGCTTTAGCTAGGGGAGAATTGCAGGCTATAGGGGCGACTACACTTGATGAATATAGGAAGTATATTGAAAAAGATGCAGCCTTAGAAAGAAGATTCCAATCAGTTCTTGTAGAAGAAACTACACCAGAGCAAACAATTGCTATTTTAAAAGGGTTGAGAGATCCCTATGAGGCCCATCATAAGGTTGCAATTACTGATGAAGCGATTAAAGCTGCTGTAGATATGTCTCATCGCTATATTACTGACAGGTTTTTGCCTGATAAAGCTATAGATTTAATTGATGAGGCAGCATCTCGAGTGAGATTGAGTAATAATACTAGACCACCTGAAATGAAAGAGTTAAATAAGGAATTAGAAGATTTACAAAAAGAAAAAGAGGCAGCCGTAAAGAATCAAGAATTTGAAAAAGCCGCTGAAATCAGGGATCAAGAGAAAGAGATGCAGAATCAGTTAGAAAATCTGAAAGATAACTGGCATCAAGATAAAGGGAGAAGTGAGAGTACAGTTACTCCCGAAGATATAGCTCATATCGTTTCTAGTTGGACTGGAATACCTGTGACTAAATTAGAAGAAGCTGAAACTGCTAAGTTATTAAGATTAGAAGACGAGCTTCATAAGCGTGTTATAGGTCAGGATGAGGCGATAAATGCAGTTTCGCAGGCGGTTAGAAGGGCTAGAGCTGGTCTTAAAGATCCTAAAAGACCAATCGGGTCTTTTATATTTCTGGGACCAACAGGTGTAGGTAAGACGGAATTAGCCAGAACTCTTGCTGAATCTATGTTTGATGATGAGGATGCGATGATAAGAATTGATATGTCTGAGTATATGGAAAAACACTCTGTATCTAGGATGGTAGGCTCTCCTCCAGGATATATCGGGCATGATGAAGGTGGCCAACTTACTGAACCAGTTAGGCGGAGACCATATTCTGTAATTTTATTTGATGAGATTGAGAAGGCGCACCCAGATGTCTTTAATGTCTTATTACAAATACTAGAAGACGGTCAGTTAACAGATACTCATGGTCGTAAAGTAGATTTTAAAAATACTGTTGTTATTATGACTTCAAATGTCGGTGCTAATTTCATTGAAAAACAATCTACCCTTGGTTTTAAAACAGCAGTTGATGAAAAAGAAGAATACAAAGACATGAAGGATAAAGTTATGGGTGAATTAAGGAAAACCTTTAGACCAGAATTCCTAAATAGATTAGATGAGATTATAGTCTTCCATGCTCTTAATAAAGAACATATTAAAGAGATTGTTGACCTAATGTTAGGTGAATTAAGAAAACGCTTAAATGATAAGGAGATAGAGATTAATGTAAGTGATAGTGCTAAATTGCTATTAGCAGAGGATGGCTTTGATTCTGAGTTTGGTGCTAGGCCTTTGCGAAGGAGTATCCAACGATTATTGGAGAATCCAATCTCTGAAAAAATCCTTGAGGGAAGTATTAAAGGAGGTATAACTATTCAAGTTGATGAAGCTGAGGGAAAACTAGAATTTTCTAATAGTTAATATGGATTAACTACATTCCACTCCCTTGTAAAATGCTGACAAAAATGATATAATTGATATATATAGTACTATCAAAAATTATTAATAAACTATCATTGTGGGGAATTTGTAATGGCAAGAAATGCGGTTAACTATATATGTCAAGAATGTGGTTATAATACTACCAAGTGGATGGGTAGATGCACCCAATGTGACGCATGGAATTCATTTAAAGAAGAGGCTAGCTCTGATAGTAAGACTAGAAATTTGACTATTAGAAGTGAAGTGCGTTCTATATCTAAAATTACTACTGGAGCAAATTCTCGTTATACTATTGGAATCCAGGAATTAGATCGAGTTCTTGGTGGTGGAATAGTTAGCGGATCTCTGATTTTGTTGGGAGGAGCCCCTGGTATCGGTAAATCAACCCTGATACTCCAGGCGGCTTCCCTTTTTAGTAAGAAATACAAAAAAGTATTATACA
>JADQBV010000121.1 GCA_016278415.1 Halanaerobiales bacterium | reverse complement strand
TCTTCAAAAATAGGGTATTGACTAGAATACTGCACCATCCATATTTTTTACTATATTATATATTATAACATATATTATGTTTTTCTTACAGTAAACCTCTCCAACTACATCAAAAACAGATTTGGATGGAGTTTTCTTGGCTGTTATAGATAAAGAAGACTATCAACTTTGGCGATTAACAATAAAGTCCATAAGGTTTTTCATGTTTTCAGCCTTTTCTCCAAAAATAAACAGATCATTTTTCGCCTCTGATGCGTTCTTTTCTGCTTCTTGTCTGGTTTTATCCAATCCTAACAACTTAGGGTATGTGGATTTATTTAACTTCTCATCACTACCAGTCTTCTTACCTAATTTTTCTTCATTACCAATGACATCTAATAAATCATCTACTATTTGAAAAGTCAAACCTAGTTTCTCCGCATATTTTTCTAATGCATCAATTTCTTCAATAGTAGGATTCCCGCAATAAGCACCGGCCAAAATAGAACACTTAAATAATGCCCCAGTTTTAGCCCTATGTATCTCAATCATTTCCTTTAATCCGATATCTTTGTTTTCAGCCTCAAGATCTAATAATTGTCCTCCGACCATTCCCTGGACTCCAGCACTAGAACTAATTAGTTCAATTATTTTTACTATCTTTTCTGCTGGTAAATTAAGCTTACTTAAAATATTAAAGGCATGAGTTAATAGACCATCTCCTGCTAAAATTGCTACACCTGTTCCATATACACGATGATTTGTTAATTTCCCTCTCCGATACTCATCATTATCCATACTAGGTAAATCATCATGAATTAAAGAATAAGTATGAATCATTTCAATGGCATTACCTACTATCATCGCACTTTCAATATCTCCATCGACAATTTCTGCAGCAAGTCTACTTAAGATAGGTCTCAATCGTTTACCGCCTGAGAACAGGGTATATTTCATAGATGAGATTAAAGTTTCTGATAGATATATTTCTTTATCATCAAATAATTTTTTTAACAAATCATCTGATTCAGCAGCGTATTTTTTAAATATTTCCTTTATCTCACTCAATTAAGTTCCTCCCTTTGATCATATGGAACAACATCAGAATATCCCTCATCATCATTCAATACCATTTCAATTTTCTTTTCAGCCTTGTTCAATTCTTTATTACAAAATTTTATTAATTTGACACCCTCTGTATAAGTCTCTAAAGACTTATCTAATGATAAACCACCTTCTTCTAGTTGCTTAACAATCTCTTCCAATTTCTCTACGGCTTGTTCAAATTCCATATCCTTTTCAGACATGATTATCCTCCTCCGTCTCAATTACTTTACTTATTATTTGACCATCCTTTACCCTTGTATTCAGGCGATCACCAATATTAATATTATTAATACTATCTACAACAGTATTATTTTTGTTTGTTATTGAATAACCCCTTGAAAGGGTTTTTAGTGGGCTTAAACTATCCATTTTACTATTTAATATCTTAAAGCGTTCATTAAATGTGTTTAAGTTTTTTTCCATATTCCACTCTATTTGTCTACTTAGGTCATCTAAGTGTTGAATTTTTTCAGCAAATAATTCTTCAGGATGGGAGAAAATCCGTTTCTCAGTTACTGTCTTTACTCGGTTGCTGATACTTTCCATTTTATTTTTTATAGCATTAATCAATCTAGTATGACTGTTATTAAGATCCTTTTCCAACTCCAACCTTGAAGAAATAGCTAGTTCGGCTGCAGCGGAAGGTGTAGGCGCCCTTAAATCAGCGGTAAAATCTGCAATAGTAAAGTCAGTTTCATGCCCAACTCCACTAATGATAGGAATCGAAGATTTAAAAATTGCCCGAGCAACATTCTCTTCATTAAAAGCCCAGAGATCCTCGATAGAGCCACCACCTCTACTAACTATAACTAAGTCAATATCTCCTCGGTTATTTAAATATTCAATACCATCCACTATTTGAGAACTAGCTGTATCACCCTGAACCAGAGATGGTACTATCAAGACATAAACATTAGAAAATCTCCTTCTAACTACTGATAGAATATCCCTTATAGCAGCACCTGTTGGAGAAGTTACTATTCCAATTTTTTTCGGTAATATAGGGATACTCTTTTTGTATTCTTCAGAAAACAAACCCTCTTTTTCTAATTTTGATTTTAACTGTTCATATGCTAAATATAAAGCACCTTTACCTGCAGGCTCTATGTCATCAACATATAGTTGATATGTACCCCTTGGTTCATAAATACTTACATACCCATGTACATTTACCTTCATACCATCTTCTATCTCAAAATTTAATTTACGATTATGACCTTTAAACATTATAGATGATATAGATGAGTTTTTATCCTTCAATGTAAAATACATATGTCCGGAGTTATGATGATGAAAATTGGAAATCTCACCACTTACCCATAAACTATTTAAAATCGGATCATTTGACAACAAATCTTTTAAATATCTACTTATATCTGTAATTGAATATATTTTTTTATCCATTATATAAAACCCCATTGTTATACGTGCATTTATTTTTGGTCTTCTCCAATTACACCTTGTGTGCAATTCTTGCCTTCACTGTATTCTTCATCAGCATAGCAATAGTCATTGGTCCCACTCCACCTGGTACAGGTGTGATATATGAGGCTTTATCTACTGCAGAGTCAAAGTCCACATCACCTACAAGTTTTCCATCAACCCTATTAATACCAACATCTATTACTACTGCCCCTTCTTTAATCATATCTCCAGTAATAAATTCTGCTATTCCAACAGCAGCAATCAATATATCAGCCTGTAAGACTTCAGCGGGTAAATCCTTTGTTCTAGAATGACAAATAGTTACAGTTGCATTTTTATCCAATAATAGATGTGCTATTGGTTTGCCAACAATATTACTTCTACCTACTATAACTGCTTTCTTGCCTTCAATTTCAATATTTTCTCTCTCAAGTAACTCAATAATCCCCATAGGTGTACACGCCTCAAAACGAAGATTGTCTTTCTGACCACTAAACAATCTCCCTGTATTAATAGGATGAAAACCGTCAACATCTTTAGCTGGATTAATTGCCTCAATTATTACTTTCTCATCTATATGCCCTGGTAAAGGTAACTGAACCAGTATACCATCTACCTTATTATCATTATTTAAATCATCAATTAATTCTAGTAATTCTAACTGACTTATATCCTTACTTTTTTTAATTACCTGTGAATAAATACCAAGCTCTTTCGCTGCTCTCTCCTTATACTTTACATATGTCTGTGAAGCAGGACTATCACCAACGAGAACAACTGTTAAACCAGGTACCCTTCCCTCTTTAGATAATTCATTAACTGTTTCTTTAAGTTCTTTACGAATAATTTTAGCAATACCCTTGCCATCAATTATATTTGCCAAAATAACGACCTCCTTGTATTGATTATATCAGATTGTTTATATCACATCTTAAATCAAGTTTTATAACAAACCTCAGTTATGTACAAAAAACAACATTTTTATATTAACATATAGCCAAAAAGACTATTTATATTTATAACTTCTCTTTTTAATTATTCGTTAAGTTGCATAAAAATCCTGCAAAAAATTAAATATTATTCAATTAAGCAAAGATTTTAACAAGGTGGACTTGGCTCATCCTCAGGTATTAAACTTATTAAACCCTCTTCTTGAAGAATCTGTGTCACTTCAGCCATACTATCCCTTTTATTATCAGGTAGCTGTTCTACAAAACTATTTATTTTTTCTGTGCTCACATTATTTATATATTTAATACCACCATATTTAATAGTTTTAACCCTCTGCTTTTTTTCATCCACTATATGTACAACCCCTCTCCTTAGATTATATAATTATTATAACCAGAAGATAGTTTTTTAATAATTTATTTTTAGCATTTTAGTATCAAAACTATTACAAAAATATTAAATACAAAAAAAGCTGAAGAGCAGTGCCTCCAGCCAAAATTATCTATTGGGTATCTATAAACTCTTTTATCTTATAATCCACATAACTAATATGGTCAGAAAACCAACCTAAAACTGTGTTATGCAATTTAAGATAAACCTTATAATCTGCAGTTTCATGGTCCAACTCTGATATAATCCCTTCAATTTTCACAATAAAATCCTCATGTTCCTGTTTATGATCTCTATATTCAGGATAATCAATACTGATCTGCAATTTTTCCTCTTCTATAAAATGATATTTAAAATATTTCTTTATAAAGTCAAGAAACTTCTTTGCATTATATTTTTTAACCTGATTATCATCAAATTTCATTTCATTAAGTAATGAATGTGCCATCACGAAAAATTCTTTATGTTGGGCATCAATTTTTTCTATTCCAAGTTCTAGTTCTTTTTTCCATCTAATAATTGTTATCACCTCAATGATAATTCAGATTATATATTATAGACCCTCTCTGAATTAAGAACTGTAATTTGCTGTTCACTTAATATATCTATAGCCTTCTCGGCATCTTCTACCCTTAATATAACAACAGCTCCATTGGTATCTTTTCCAACAGCATACATATATTCTATACCAATAGATTCATTTGATAAGACAGTTAAGGCACCAGACAAACTCCCCGGTTTATCTATCACAGAGATAGCAATAACCTCAGTTGTATTAACTGTGAAACCATTGTCTTTTAACACTTTTTCTGCTATATCTGGTTTATTTACGATTACTCTTAATATACCAAAATCAGTTGTATCAGAGATTGATAAGGCAATTAAATCTATATCATTCTCACCTAGGGTCTTTGTTACATCTGTTAACCTACCAGATTTATTTTCAAGAAATATGGAAATTTGTTTTATCATCATATATAATTCCCCCTTCCCTTTTTTATATCATAGATGTTAATAAAACTCCCACACCATAGATATTAACTTTCCTCCGACTTTGCTTAAGTATATTATGGGCTGAACTGATTTAATTACCCATAGAATAGTTATATCCCTCTTCAAAGGCCTTAATATTCACATCGATAAATCTATCTGGTACCATTGCCTTTACAGAATCTAACCATTCTGACTTAGGTAAATCTAAGGAAGCGGCCATTATACCTATTAAAACAGTATTAACAGCTTTGATTGTACCACAGTTTTTAGCTTTTGATAAGGCATCTACTGTAATAATATTATCATAATTAGATTTTATTTTATTTAAAATATCCTGTGGATAATTGGCTTTACCAATTATAACCGGTATAGGATCAATCTGCTGATCATTTATAATCATCTTTCCATCTGGTTTTAAATAATCTATCCAGCGTAATGCTTCCAATTTTTCAAAGGCTAGAATAATATCTGCTTCTTGTTTTTCAATAATAGGTGAATAAACCTTCTCTGCTATCTTAACATTTGTAACAACACTTCCACCACGTTGAGCCATACCATGGACCTCTGACATTTTAACATCATATTCCCGATTTAATGCAACATTCCCAATAACTCTACTGGCCAATAAAGTCCCTTGACCACCAACTCCGATAATCATTATATTTATTTTATACATTATTTGTTTTCACCAGCCTTTACTATAACATCAAAATGACATTTCTCTGTGCATAGCATACAACCATTACATAATGCTTCATTTATTTCAATATGATCATCTTTATCCACAATAGCCGGACAGCCAATAGTTGTACATTGCTGACAATAGTCACAAATATCTACATCAATAGTCACTTGACCTGTATAATCAACTGTATCTAATAAAGCACAGGGGCGTTGCGAGATAATTACAGAGGGTTCTTGAGCAGCGGTTTCTTCCCTTACTACACGTTCAAATTCTACTAAATCAAAGGGATCTGTAACAACAACACGTTCAATACCTATGGCTTCACATAATTTAACCAGATCAACCTGTCTAGTCTTTTCACCTTTTATAGTAAAACCCGTTGTAGGGTTGTCTTGATGACCGGTCATCCCTGTAATAGAATTATCTAAAATCATAATAGTAGAAATACCCTTATTATAGACAATATCTATCAGACCAGTTATACCGGAATGCATAAAGGTAGAATCACCAATTACTGCAACCATCTTACTGGCGAATTCCTTACCTCTAGCCTTTTCCATACCATGAGCCATACTAACACTGGCACCCATACAAACACAGGTATCCATTGACTCTGTAGGGGGTAATGCACCTAGTGTATAACAACCAATATCACCAGTTACTACTAATCCTAATTTATTCAAAACAAAATATGCGCCACGATGCGGACAACCTGGACACATAACAGGTGGTCTAACTGGAGAAATGTCTTCAATGGGTGATTTAATATCTAATTTTTCACCTAGCATTTTCTCCCTGATAATCTGTGCATTCAACTCACCTGTTATAGGTAATTTATCTTTACCAATAACTTCAATCCCCATAGCCTTTATTTGGTCTTCAAAAAATGGCTCTAATTCCTCTACAACATAAATGAGATCAACTTCCTCAGCGAATTTTGCAATCATTTTATCTGGTAATGGATAGACCATACCTAATTTTAAGTATGAGACATTACCAAAGGCCTCTCTCGCATATTGATAGGCTATACCACTAGTTATAACCCCTATATTTTTATCTCCCCATTCGATACGATTTAAAGGGGTTTCTTCAGCAAAGTCCTTTAAATCCAGCATACGTTTTTCTATTATTACATGCCTTTTTCTTCCCATTGCAGGCATCATTACATACTTTTCAAAATCCTTCTTATATTCCTTTAATTGATAATCAACTCTATCTTCCAATTCAACTACACTTAAGGAATGAGAAATTCTTGTTGACGAACGGACTATAATTGGAGTATCAAATTTTTCGCTTATCTCAAATGCCTCTTTTACAAAATCCTTACATTCTTGACTGTCAGATGGTTCCAACATAGGTAACTTAGCAGAACGGGCATAATGCCTACTATCCTGTTCATTCTGCGAACTATGCATACCTGGATCATCTGCAACAGCAATAACTAATCCCCCATTAACCCCTGTATAAGAAGCTGTAAATAGTGGATCTGCTGC
>JADQBV010000371.1 GCA_016278415.1 Halanaerobiales bacterium | reverse complement strand
AGAATTCTACTTTAGTAACTTTAGACAAGCGATTAATTAAAGCTGCTAATAAACTAGATTTATCAGTTGCGCCTATTGGCTAACTAGCTGAAGTTAGTCTAACGTTTCTGGAGTTTAAGAAGTTCGCGAGTCTTAGCCAGACTTGGCTTGACGAACGAATTTGGGCGGAGCGATAGCGGAAGCTTAAACCCCATGTTATATGATCGTTGTGTGGCGTTCAAAAAGCTATTTAATTTCAACCCTTTTTTCTTTAACCAGTTTTTCTTTTATGTATTCTAATACAAATGTTTCTCTTTTTATCCACCTAGGAATTTTCCCGGAATTCGAACTATGTATTAATTTATTTTTTTGAATTGCATCATCAATACCAACCCACACATGTCTAAAACCTAATTCCTTCTCATATTGATCTAACTTTTGATTGCAGAAATTTTCCTTTCTCATTGTTATATACTGTCTTCCAGAAGCATAACTCTTACAAACAAATAAAACCTTAAAATAACATCACTTTTCTTCGGTGTCATTGGCTCACTCTTGTAATCTGTGAAATCTGATCAGGATTTAGTTTGATACTTCTGAAAATTTTGGTATTTTCTTTTTCATTAAATATCATCCTTTATAAATTGAATAATCTAATAACCTAAGACAAAATAAAGTATTAAAAATGTCATTATTCCTACTGATCCGGCTCTAATAATACCTACTACCCACATTTTATCACTGAATTTTGTTTTGAGATTTATTTTATTAGTTATGTATATCACTACAATAGCGCTTAATCCTCCAACTATTCCTGATATTATTGCCTTCAAGATAATCACTCCTTTCATCTTGTACTTCATTTTGGCATATTCTTTCGTATAACGTCCCGCGTGTTTGCGAAGTAGCCGTTATTTATAAGGATATTTCTTTTCAATATTCATTTGATATTCATTTATTTTATAAATTAAACTTTCTTTAAAGCAAATAGTACTTGACCCCTGAAATGCATATTGTTTATACTCGTATACACATTCAAATTCCCATTCTAAAATTACTGTTTCCTTATCATTATCATAAAATTTATTAATAATATCCCATCTTAATACCTTATTACCATCTACATTCCAATCTTCAAACCACATTCTTGCGATTGATTTATTATTATACACATCTCCTGTACATTCATGGATTATAATATCATCATGCAATAATGATAAAAATCCTTTTAAATCTTGTTTTAGCCAAGAGTCAAAGTAATTTTCAGTTATTGTATATGCCAACTTCTTATTCATAAATTTAACACCTCATTTTTAGAAATTTCTTAAGAATTTTATATAGCGAAACCGTATTGCCGAAGTCCATCAGACCTTAGATAGCTCCTATCTTAATCTGCTGGATTTGGACGAAATGACGTTAGGAATGGAGTCGGCAATATATTGTTATGCGATCGTTCTTTCCGTGCATACTTTCACTGTTGTTGTTTTATTTCCTTTTTAATTCCATTTCTTCTAAATCAATTAAAAATCCACCATTTATTAGTATATCTAGACCTAAAAGTCCATTAATATCTTTATAATCAAGTCTTGAGAAATCTAAATTAATGTTTTCACAAACATAATTATCTAATACTATTTTATCTATATTTTTTATAAATGCAGGCGCTTGTCCACCAATTCCATATGATATAACAATCTGGTCCTTCTTTTCCACTCTAATTCCAATATCATTCACTATTTCCTGTGATATTAATGATTTAGTAGCTCCGGTATCAAGAGCAATATTATTTATTTGTTTTGATCTTCCCTCATAAATGATTTTTATGGTTGTAAATATTAAACCATCCCTATATTCCAACTTCATTGGATAACTCTCCTTAATCCTAACCCATCTCTTATTTCCAAAACAATAGTTTCTTTTGATGTATGATAAACTAAAGTTTTATCTTTTGAATTTAATAATTCTTTGGTTGCGTTCGATTCATTGATAGGTTCTATAACAGCTACTTCATCAACAAATTGTTTTCCCTTTTTAGTATGAGAATCTAGAACTTCTATCTTGACAAACTGATCCGGATATAATTTTCTAACATCTTGCCATTTCATAATTTATCACCTCATGTTTATTATAACATGTTTTATGGTTTAAAAAAACATACCCACTTATACAACTTAAATTTGAAAGAATGTCGCATAACGGAGTATAAACGAATTTATATTTCCTTTATACTCCGTTTGCTCATTCCATTACTTATACTCAATTTTTTTCTAAAATCAGTAATCCTACATTTAATTATGTGATACACTTATATTAATTATTTTTAATTCTGAGGGATTAATAATTCTTGTCCAATTACAATCCAGTCACTATCATCTATTTTACTAGATTCAGTTATTTCCTCTACAGATACATCAAATAAAGCTGCAATTTCTGATAAGGTATCTCCCTGTTGAACTGTATATTTAAAAAAGCCATCAACATCTTCTACAATCAGAATTCTACCTTCTACCTTTGGATTTACAGTACCCTTTTTAGTAATATAATCCATAACAACCTCTTCCAGACTTCCAGCTTCCTGTACTATATCGGATTCCTGGAACATAGTATAGCCATCTCCACCAGCGGCCATAAAGTCATTAGTGGCCAACATATATTTTTTATCATAATCTACTGCTTCTCCAGCTATTTCTAATTCTAATACCCTTTCACCTGCAGGTCTACTTGGATCAAATATAAAGTTAAGTCCAGCTACTTGTGGGAATTTACCTTCTTTAGCTGGGTATGCTGCTATTGCATGTTCTATAGCATCAAGAATAACCGAACCGCTTAGTTCTTTTACAACTAAGAAATTACCAAATGGCAATACTGTAATAACATCTCCTTTTGTAATTTCACCTGCAGCTATTGAAGCCCTAATGCCACCACCATTAGTAATAGCACAATCAACTTCCACAGCATCTACCATAGCATCTGTAATAAGGTTACCTAGATTAGTCTCTTTACTTCTAACATTTTCTCTTTCACCATCAAGTACTACTGAAGTATTTCCTACTACTACTGAAGTAATCTCATCATTTCCTTCTTTAATTTCAGCCAGTAAATCGATTATTTCCTGGTCTTCAACGATTTCGCTGGCAGCTTCTTTGCTAACAAGTTCTGCACTTTTATTTATTAACTGTCCATCTTCCAGTGTCAAGGTTACTTTACCAAGGTTTTTATCATATTCACCTGCCATAACTATTAATGTATCATTAACCATTAAACCCTCTTCAAGGTCATTATGACTATGTCCATCAACAATCAGGTCAATACCATCTACTTCTTCAGCTATTCTCCTGCTGGTATATTCACTGCCTTCGCTAATACCTAAGTGAGTAAGGGCAATAATTATATCTGCTTTGCCTTTAAGTTCTGATACACTTTCTCTAGCAACTGCTACTGGATCAACAAAATCCAAACCCTTAACATTATTTGGATGGGTTTTATAGGTGGTTTCTGGTGTAGCCAGACCAAAGATAGCAACCCTTACACCAGCAATATCTTTGATAAGATAGGCGTCTACTAAAGAATTGTCCCCTTTCTTAACATTAGTAGCAAGTATAGTAAAGTCAGCCATTTCTTCAAGTTCTAATAGTCTGTCCTGTCCATAATTAAAGTCATGATTACCAGGTACCATGGCATCATATCCAATCTTATTCATTATCTTTACAACACTTTCACCCTGAACTAGATTTGCTATAGTTTGCCCATGAAATGTATCACCTGCATCAAGAACTAATACATTCTCGTTTTCAGAACGAATATTCTCAATTAATGTACTAATCCTGGCAAACCCCATCCCTGCATAACTACCTTCTTCTAGTCTACTATGGGTATCATTAGTATGTAGTATTACTAGTTCTACTTTCTCAGCCATAACTACAGAAGACAATAAAATTAATACCATTGTAATAGAAAACAACATTAAACCTTTTTTCAAGAATAACCCCTCCATTAAATATATTTACTATATATATTCAATAGATCATTGTTGATTCCTGCCTTGATATGTTAATATTTTGTAAATCTTTCCGATCTATTATATTGTTTTATGGATTAAATTCTTACTCTTTATCAATCTTACTGCAACAAGAAAAGTTACCAGATAGAAAAAATATTCTTTTATGCTGTACCTATATTAGATATTGTACATCGAATCTATACAAAAAATGATATATTAAATTGTGTAAAATCAAAATTTGTTTGCATATTGAAGAGAAAAACAATAAAATAGTAATAGTTTATAATTACTATACTCATTCTAATTAAATTCGTATACAGTGGAGGAAAAACAATGATAGATAATAAAATATTTGTAGAACTCAAAGATTGGTTTGATAATTATACTAGTGGATTTTATGTTAATGAAGAGGAAAACGAAGAGATAGATTTAAAATACAAGCATAGTTACCGGGTATATAGAAATATTAACAAGTTGGCTAATAATATAGGACTTTCTAGTGATGAAATTATCATTGCCGATATTATAGGACTTTTTCATGACCTGGGTAGGTTTGAGCAGTATAAATCTTATAAAACTTTTTCTGATAGTGAATCATTAGATCATGGTCAACTATCTGTAAAAATATTAAAAGAGAATAATCTTTTGGAAAAATTAACCCCCAGGATACAGGAAATCATTTATCAGGCTATACTTAATCATAATAAATTAAACATTTCTGATGAAATAAACGATAAAACGCTAATGTTTTGTAAATTAATTCGTGATGCTGATAAACTGGACATCTGGAGTATTTTTGCCAGGAGATATCATAATGGGGAAGATAATGACAAGATAAATCTAGAACTTACCGATAAATCAGGTATTACAACTGAGATATATCAACGTGTTCTAGATGGAAAGCCAGTTAAATATTCAAGCCTTAAGACTGTAGATGATTTCAAATTAATCCAGATGGGTTGGGCTTATGACTTGAATTTTAAGGAGAGTCTAATTATGCTTAAGGAAAGACAATTTTTAGATAAAATCTATCAAAGTATGGAGTCTAAGGAAGCCAAGGACGTCTATGATAAAATTAATACTTATATTGGTAAACAGGTAAACTTCACCACCTAATGATGGTACAGTGAATTTCTCCACTTTGTTTCATCATAAAAAATTGTAAGAGACTTATAAAATACCAACTAAGTAAGTGCCCACCATACAGCTACGTCATTGCTAAAACCACACTAACATTTGGCTATTTTTTAACTACTCAGTAGGGTATATTCTATATTCTAAACAATGAAACTTATTCCCTCCTAAACCTACTTCATCAGATTCATTTTCAATTATACCCCCAAGGGATTCAGGAATCTTCCTACTGGGGATATTTTTTTCGGCAACTGGATACAAAATATACTCATAATCCAGATTATCATCAGCCCATTTTTTTAATACAGTTACACCTTCTCGACCATATCCCATACCATGAGCAGACTTTTTTAACCAGATACCAAATTCAGGAGTTTTTCTATCAACATGATGTAGACCCAAACAACCAAAGAATTCCCGAGTTTCTTTATCAAGAATTATTAGCTGAAGATTACTACCATCTTCCAAACCATCTAATGATTTTTTTATAAATACATCAATTTCAGCAATGTCCGTAGCTGCAGCTGGATACATAAAGGTAGTAATCTCTTCAGTAAACTCTTTAAATATCTCATCCCTATATTTCATTGAAATCGGTATAAGCAATAGACGGCTACTTTCAATACTTACATTAAGTAATTCTCCCTTTCCAAATTTCATCTTAAATTCCCCTCCATATATTACTTTTCTGTTCCCTGTCTCAATTCCTTAGTTGAATTTTTGGTACCATTTATAAATTGATGTTTTATACCCTTGAGGCATATTAATCTGCTCTATTTCATAACATTTTTCGAAATTATATTGATCTTAAATTAAGTATATCTTCACATTTATTTGATAATTGCTTATAAACCTCAACAATATCACCCGGGATATCTACATGTGCTATATAACCTTTTCCTAGAGGGCCATAACCATATTTATCATCATATAGCCTTGGTATTTCTCCCAGAACAAGAGACAGGAACCTTTCTTGACTCCATAGTCCAATAATATTATTGTTAATAAATTTAAATGATCCATTATGATTATCATTTTCGACTAGAGGAACAAAAGGTGCAAAGTTAATAAACTTCACGTTTTGATTAAGCCACTCTTTTTCGAAAGAGGCATTTGTACGTAACTGCATCGTTGGGTCTTGAATTAAAATAACTGTTTCTGGATTTAATCCTTTTAGCTTACACATTTTCAAGGCTTCTATAGCATTTGATCCACAATTAGTAGATTTTTTCTCCAGTATAATATCATTACTTATCTCCTCACCTAAATATTCAAATATCAAATCCTGCAATATCTCTGCTTCAGATCTATCAGCTACTGGTATATGATTATATTTTGGATGGTTTATTATATTATTTCTAAGAATATCGGTAGAATGACCAATCCCACCTACTATCATTATCTTACTTACTAAACCTTTATCATAGGCATCAGCTGCTAGTTCACCTGTATAAGGTATACTGTTTCCTAGAAGTATAAGTAAATCAATTTTATTTTTATTTGTGTGTTTTTTTAAGCCACTAACTGTTAATTCTTCAATATCTTGTTTTGCTAAAAAAGAAACGATTTTATTTATATTTAATCTATCTCGTTGATTTACTATAATATTTTTCATTCTATACCTCTTTTCACAATACGTAATACTTCCTTGCTCATTCTTTGCCTTCAACTATCATATCAAACAAATTTAATATATAAAAAACTATATAGATATACTGTTAAACTTCTCTGCACCACGCGTATAAACAAAGGAGCGTGCTAAGAAATATAAACCTATAGATACTAAACTAGCTAATATCAAAGTGATTTCGTAGTTAACAAAAAAACCTGGTATTGCAATATATACTAAATAAACTGTCCCAGCTATTACCGCTCTTATCAGCATAGAGTAAATTACATTCAAGTTATTCTTAACTGCTGCTGTAGG
>JADQBV010000131.1 GCA_016278415.1 Halanaerobiales bacterium | reverse complement strand
TTTATATTTTTCCTTCTTAATTTTCTAGCATTTGCTAATACTGACATAGAACTCCCGGCCATAACTAACTCTGCAATCACAGGATGAAGAAAAGCAAGCATTGCAAATGGTATAGCCACGATATTGTAGATAATAGCCCAGAAAATATTTTCCCTGACTTTTTTATAAATCATTCTAGATAATTTGACTACTCCTATAACTGATGATAATTCGCCTTCAATCAAGAGAAAATCTGCTTTATTGGCAGTTATATTACCACCTATAGTAATACCAATTCCTACATCCGCCTCAGTAAACATCATTGAATCATTACTGATATCTCCAATAACTGCAACAACTCCAAATCTTTCTTTAAGCTTTTCTAATTCAGCCAGTTTATCCTCTTCTGATGATACTTCAGATACAGCAAGATTAATATCAGCGTTGTCGGATAATTTCTCTACGGTTTTCCTATCTTTTTCACATATAATAGCAGTTTCAATTCCCAGCTCATTAAGTTCTTTATTTATTTTTCTAAACTCTGTCTTGTCTAATAGATCCTGTGTTATATCCCCTGTCATATCAAAAGCAATGATATCAGCATCCTGCATAGTCTCAATTGTTTTATCATTTTGAATTAGAATACCATTTTCCTCTCCTATTTCAATTCCTACTAATAATACCGTTGGAATTGCCATACCTAGTGCACAGGGGCAGGCAACAACTAGTACTGCAATAGCTGAGAAAATACCGAGACTTAGTCTCCCTATTTGAGGATTAACCCAGGGTAAATACATGTGGGCCCAGTTTCCTATTGTATGAAGAGCTACTGGAAATAATACCCATATTAAAACCGATGATAACGCTATTACTAAGACCATCGGTACAAATATCCTGATAATCCTATCAGCGTGTTTCTGAATATCCAAGCTACTACTTTCTGTTTTTTCAAGCATTTTAATAAACTGTGACAGATAGCTGTCTTTACCTACTCTACTAACTTTTACCTTAATACACCCGTCCTGATTAATAGTTGCACCTATTACCTCATCACCAACTGATTTTTGTACAGGAGAATTTCTTCCCGTCAAGGTTGATTCATCTATTTTTGCATTTCCTTTAATAATTCTACCATCTGCTGGTATTGTTTCATCTGATTTAACCAATATAATATCTCCTGGTTTAAGTTCCTCAATTGGAATTTGATTAATCTGATGTTCTTCAACAACTATAGCTTTTTCTTCTTTAAACTCAAATAATTCTTCGATATCATGTGAGATACTTCCTTTTGCCTTTTCTTCAAAATACCTACCTGTCAAATGAAAGGCAATAATCGTTACAGCAACATCAATATAGTTAGCTATTGGAGCAAAGAACGTCACCAGCCCGGTAAGAAAAGCTATTCCACTACCTATAGCTATCAACAAATCCATATTTACATTACCGTCAATTACAGCCTTAAGGGCAGTAGTGAAGGTGTCTTTCCCAAATAGAAATAATGGGGGTATTGCTAAAAATAGCATACCTATACTAAAAAACATTTTATTGGGCCAAACAATACCCAGAACCTGTTCAATAATCATCCAGATTATCATAGGTATAGTAAAAATCCAGGCTCCTAGCATATTATATTTATCCTGCTTAATCTTCTTAAATTCCTTCTCCTGAATTTGTCTTTCTTTTTTTAAAAAATCATCAAAAGTACTTTCTTCCCGGCTCATAATATCTCCCCCATGCTGTAGAAACTTAAATATTAAGCTTTAAACTAGAGTCAGGCGATAGAAAGCGAATATTTTTAACATCTTGAGACAAACTATACAACACTATTTTTCTTTAAAGCCTGATTATCAATCAGGGAATTGGACCATTTACCACAGCGGTCACCTGTTATTGCAATAGGTTTACCATTGGCCATTGTTTTTATAACTTCACAGTTGTTAGCACAATCATCACAGATAAAGCTTGTAGTTTCAAAATCATCCTGGACTATAGAAAAACCTTTAAACTCTGTATTCAAGTTATTATTCATTATATGCTCTTTAGCGAGTCTGGCGATTCCTATAGCACCCATTACATCATGATGTTCTGGAATCATCACCTCATGATCCAGTTCCTTTTCAAAGGCTGCTTTAATCCCAACATTAGCAGCTACACCACCTTGGAAAATATAAACAGGATTTAATTCTTTGCCTCTAACCAGATTATTCATATAATTTCTAACCAGTGCTTCAGATAGCCCTTTAATAATTTCGGCTTTTGTGAAACCATACTGCTGTTTTGAGATCATATCTGATTCAGCAAAGACAGTACACCGTCCAGCAATCCTGACATCTTCTTCAGCTTGAAGGGCCAGTTGACCAAATTCTTCTATCTTCACACCCAGACGCTGAGCCTGTTGGTCCAGAAAAGAACCTGTCCCGGCAGCACATACCGTATTCATAGCAAAATCAGTAACTATTCTATCATTTACAAGTATTAATTTAGAGTCCTGACCACCGATCTCAAAAATAGTACTTACTTCTGGGTAATAGTGGATACTGGCAGCAGCATGAGCAGTGATCTCGTTTTTAACTATATCTGCCCCCAGGATATATCCTATTAATTGTCTTCCACTTCCTGTTACCCCTACCCCCCTGATCTGATACTTATCTTTTAATTCTTTACGTAATTTAACTAAGGATTCTTTAACAATTTCTATCGGTTGACCTGTATTCCTCTCATATAATTTAAATAATAAGCCCAGGTCTCTATCCACTGCTACAACATTTATACTGACTGAACCTATATCAACACCAATATACATATCTTTCAATTTAATGGTCTCTCCTTTCTATACTGCTTTCTTTTGTTTTTTCCTTATTAAATCCAGAAAAGCTTCTATCCTTGTCAAAACATTAGCCTGAGCCATCTGTTCATCGATTGAAAGTGATAGAATAGGTATTTCTACTTCTTCCGATATTTTATTTAGCATACTCTGAACTACTATCTCCGGCAGACATCCAAATGGTTTTAAGTGTATTATGCCATCAAAACCTTTTTCTTTAAAATCTATGATATGGCCAACAGATTGTTTGGCATGTCCACCGATGATAATATCAATATACTCTTCCCCTTTTTCTAATATTTCCTCTGATTCCTTATTACCGTAGGGAATTAGAGTCTCGCTAACCCACTGGGAAATATAGTGAGACCTTTCTATTTCAACTCCATAACTATTTAAAACTTCCTCAATATTATTATTAACTGCTGCTTCCATTACTACATAGATTTCACCCACAATACCTATCTTGACCCTGTTCTTCTCTGCTGGCATATGGACAGGTAGGTTCTTCAACATATCTATTGCATCTTTTTCAACTATTTTTATATCTTCAAATGTTTCTATTTTCTTGTAATCTCCCGTTATTATCTGCCAGGCTTTATTAAATTCCTCAATTTGCTCTGCATAGGCTCTTCTTTTTTCCAGTACTTTCTCTACCCTATCTATCGATTCAGCTAATTTAAATATCTTCCTAATTATCTTAAAGACTTCAAACCAGGACTTATCTCCTTTGACCTTTTTAATATTATTTAAAAAATTTTTGTACCCTCTTTTAGGTTCGTCAAAGATTATGAACTCCTGATTATAACCCATATTTTCTAGAATTTTTTTATGTACCTCTCCATAGTAACCGGCGCGACAGGGTCCATGGCCTCCCGAAGTTACAATAGTATCTGCACCTTTTTCTATCGCTTCCAGATAACTTCCCAATATAACCTTTAAAGGGAAACAGGCGAATTCCGGAGCATATTTTACCCCCAGGTCAACTGTCTTCTGTGTCGGCCTAGGTGGCATAATAACCTCATGACCAAGTAGTTCAAATAATTTATAGTAGATAACAGTAGAACCCATATAAGGAAAAGTAATTTTCATTTAAACCACCCTAACATCTTTTTTTAATTTGATTAAATCTGTAAAGGCTTCAATTCTGGTAATTAAATGACTTTCACCAGTCTGTTCATCGATTCTTAGAGTCATAAAAGGTTTACCCGCCTTATCTGCATCTGTCTCCAGAAAAGGACACAGGATGGAATCAGGACCACAGCCAAAAGCTGATATGTGTATAATACCGTCTATATTAGGAGACTTAATAAAGTGATACCCGGCACCCATAATCTTATTGGTAAATTGCCAGAACATCTTTTTATCAAAAGAAGCCAGTTCCTTTTCTATGACCTTTTCATCTAACATTTCAAAAGTAACAACATCTATGTTTAACTGACGAAGTCTATCTAGAAGGTCCATATTAATATAATTATCATAAACATTATATACATAGCCTAAGAGACCAATAGTAACTTGATTATCCTTTTTATCTCTTTCTTGATTTTTAACTTCATCATTACTTTCACTACAACAAACACTATCAGGTAGTGCCTTATCGATGGTTAAACCTTCTTGATGAGATTTCCTGAATTTTATCCATTCCTGCTGTGCCAGTTTTAATGCCTTTCTGAGTTCTCTCTTCCCAACATTCAGTTCCTCCTGGAACGATTTATAATGTTTGAAATCTGAAATATCATCACTATCTGCCTTAATCTTATTAGATAAAATCAGCCCTTCCATTTCCTTTAATGAGTTTTCAATCATATCTGGTAAGCCCAGGAATTTAGGACAGAAAGTTATACCCTTTTTTATACTCACGAATCTCGGAATATAGATGTAATCAACACCTTTTTTCTGTAAATCACGGACCTGACCTATATATATCTTCATAGGTACACAGATTTCAGAAATAGAGTTTTTTACACCTTTATTAAGAATTTTTTCCGATGTTGCTTCTGAAACCAATATCTGGAAACCTAAATTTTTAAATAGTGTCTTCCAGAAGGGATAATAGTAATAGTATAGTAATGATTTTGGAATTCCTATCGTTCTCATTTTCTTATTCATTATTTCACTCCTTGAGTTATTTTTTCTAAAAAAATTATTGTACTATATACCGGTAGATAGTATAAAGAAATTAAAAAATATATATTGTTAGAAAGTCTACAGGAGTCTACTTGTATAATTTATTAACGGTAACAATTACTATTATATATAAACTTTATCATATAATATACTTTTATACAAGTGGAAATTTAATAAAATATTCACCTTTCTTATTCAGCCCCATATATCGAAGATATAGGACTAAATGAAAGGTGAAGAACTACTTGTTTACTTTATTATTCAAATTTATTTTTACTGGTGTTTGATTAGTAATATTATCATAAACGGGACATCAGTAGGACTTTGACTTTTAGCTTGAACAGAAAACGTTTCTTTTGACATAAATCTATAATCTTCTTTCTTGCAATCGCCTTAATAACTACTATTCCTAATTCTACAGAATAAACCATTATTAGGCTATTGTCACATCCTCATTTAAATAAACATCCTGAACTGCATTAATTATTTTAATTCCATTTTGCATAGATTTCTGAAAAGCCTTTCTGCCCAAAATCAAACCACTGCCACCTGCTCTTTTATTAATGACTGCTGTTTTAACTGCCACTGCCAGATCATTTTCTCCTGATGCTCCACCAGAGTTTATCAATGGAATCTTACCTAGATAATTGTTTATAACCTGATATCTGGTAAGATCAATGGGATTCTCTGAGGAAAGTTCGGTATATATTCTGTCATTAAATTTACCATAATCACTATCACCCATATTTAAAGCCTGATAGCCACCATTATTTACTGGGAGCTTTTGTTTGATAATATCCGCTTCTATCGTAACTCCTAGGTGATTGGCCTGACCGGTCAGGTCGGCTGCAGCATGATAATCTTCGTCCTTACTGAAAGCATCATTTCTTAAGTAACACCATAATATAGTGAAAAGTCCCTTTTTATGTGCATATTCAAACATCTTGCTTACTTCAACAATCTGCCTATTAGATTCCTCTGAACCAAAATAAATAGTAGCACCAATACCTGCAGCACCCATATTAAAAGCCTGGTCAACTGAAGCAAATCTTATCTGATCAGAGGTGTTGGGATGTGACAATAATTCATTATGATTTACTTTCAAGATAAATGGTATCTTATGAGCATATTTCCTGGAGACAAGACCAAGAACTCCAAGAGTTGATACAACACCATTACAACCAGCCTCCAGAGCTAGTTTGACTATGTTATCTGGGTCAAAATAAATTGGATTTTCAGCAAATGATGATCCACCAGAGTGTTCTACTCCCTGATCAACCGGCAAAATGGATAAATAACCACTATTTCCTAATCGACCATTTTTATATAAGTTATTCAAATTCACTAAAACCCTATTGTTTCTATCTGAATCCCTGAAAACTGAATCAACAAAATCTGTATTTGGTATTGTTATCTGATTTCTTTTTACTTTTGGGTTGTTGAATTTTAGAAGTTCTGAGTCTTTCCCCAATAAATCACTAATTTCTTCAATACGTAACATGCTTAAACCCCTTTCTAGGTTTTTTCTTTATTTTCTCTGATAAAAGCATATTTATGTAATATTTCTCATTATAGTTACTATTAATATTATATATGGTTAACTAGTGTACTACCTATGGAAATATACTATAATAGAACTGTAATACTGCATAATTTCTTGAACAACAAAAAAAGAGGAATCAGAAGATCCCCCCTAGCTAAGACTACCATTCAATTGTTTAAACTCCTTCAAATCAAACTTTGTGTGAATCATCAATTCAACCTGAGATTATCCAGTATTTCATTTAATTCCTCTTTTGTAATTTCTCCTCTGGCATACCTTTCACGGGCTATATTAACTGCACTATTATCCTGTTTATTATCACGCCTATTATCATTATTGTTTCTGCTATAATTATTAGTCAAATTACGTACCAGATAAACTATTCCAATAATTATAAGAGCCCAAAACAAAATCATCATAATAATCCCTCCAAAACTATGTATACCATATCCACCCATTCCCCAACCTTGTCCAAAACCCATCATAATAATCTATTCCTCCTCATTTTCATGGTTTTCATCTTGATCATGTTCTTCCATTTCAATTATTTTTTCTAAATCACCATGCCAGTCATGATACCATACATCACCATTGGTAGCATTTACACTCAACATCCCATATGGTTTATTATCTCTGGTAGTATGGAATGT
>JADQBV010000382.1 GCA_016278415.1 Halanaerobiales bacterium | reverse complement strand
TTAGAAGAACAAATCCTGAGACATACTGCTACTTGCAGTCTTAAAAGGATGAAAACCTAGTAGCAGTTAGTCATGAGGGTAAAGAAGACTTGTTTAGATGGACTATTTGTTTCAGCTAAACTTTAGTCGCACTTATTTCGGAGCTTGGCGGTACTCACTATAGTTCTAACACATAGAGTCTTAGTACCGTCGTGGAGAGTTAAGAGAAGAACAAATCCTGAGACATACTGTTAATTACAGTCTTAAAAGGGTGAAATAGAAAAGGAGGAGACACATTGAATATAACTACTGAATCTAGGGGGGATCTTCTTATCGCTAGAGTTTCAGGTGAACTAGATATTCGTACTGTACCTTATTTTAAAGAAAAGATTCTTGATAAAACAGAAAATCCAGGTATAAATAATCTTATATTAAATCTAAAGGGTGTGTCCTTTATTGATAGTTCGGGATTAGGGGCTATTCTTGGGAGGTATAGATATCTTAAAAAAAATGAAGGCAAAGTTTTACTGGTAAGTTTAAAACCACAGGTTGAAAAGATTTTTAAGATGGCTGGTATGTTAAAAATTATGGATTCTTATAAAAATGAAGAAGAGGCAATGACTGGATTTAATGAAGGGAGGATAGCCTAATGGATAATCATGCACATATAACTATATTAAGCAAAAACAATAATGTTGGATTAGCACGTTTATCAGTTGCTGCTTTTGCATCTGAATTGGATTTTACATTGAACGAAATAGAAGAAATAAAGGTGGCTATATCAGAGGCGGTTACTAATTGTATTATTCATGCATATCCCTTTGAGGAAGGATTAATTAATATTGATTTAAAAATAACAGAGAACACACTTATGATAGTTATTGATGATAATGGTGTTGGAATTGAGGATATTGATGCTGTACTTCAACCATCATATTCTACAAAAGATGATCATATGGGTTTGGGACTTGCTTTTATTGATTCTTTTATGGACGAGTTTACCCTTGAATCAAACAAAGATAGTGGTACAGTTCTTATAATGGCTAAAATTCCAGAGAAACATAAGATCAAAAAAACTAAAGATGTTATAAATTAGGGCAGGTGGAAAGATGAATTATAATATGATCAACCTTCCCGATCATGATTTGTTGAGTGATGATGAGGTTAATAAATATATTAAATTAGCTCAGCAAGGGGATGAAAAAGGGCTTGACAAAGTAGTTGAACATAATCTGAAACTTGTATTAAAGGTCACTTATCGTTTTAAAAGTAGTGGCTATGATCTACAAGATCTCTTTCAAATTGGTGTTATTGGTTTAATCAAAGCTGTTAAAGGATTTGATATTAGTAAAGGATTTAAATTTTCTACATATGCTGTTTCTAAGATAATTGGAGAGATACGGCTTTACTTAAGGGATGATGGTATTATAAAAGTAAGTCGTTCTTTAAAAAAAATTGCTAGGATAGTGAAACAGAAAGAAGAAGAACTAAAAAAACAACTCAATCGCTCACCGTCCATAAATGAATTATCTGCTGCAACAGAGGTACCAAAGGAGGATATAGTTAAAGCACTTGAGGCAAATAAAAACCCAACATCTATCTATCAAACATTAAATAATGATAGTAATAGTGATATTTATTTGTTAGACAGTTTAAAAGATGATCAGAGCAAATCAGATTTGTCAACATTTGATAAATTAGAATTAACTGAAGTAATACGAAGTCTTGAGCCTCGTTCTAGAAAGATTATCTTTATGAGGTACTTTGAAGATAAGACTCAACAGGAAATTGCCGAAGAAATAGGTGTATCTCAGGTTCAGATATCTCGCTTAGAAAAGAAAATATTACTTGAGTTAAGGGAATCATTATAGGATATAATGAAATGTCGAAAAAGTTCGAAAATATAATATGTATGTTATAGAACCAGGGGAAACTCTGGTTTTTTACTTTTATTGATAATTATAAGAAAAAAGTAAGTAATTAATGAAGAAGAATATATTATAGTACTGAAAATAGTTTGTATGATCCTATCAAGAAGATTTAATATAATATTATAAAAACTGACTTATAAGCCAGTTTTTTTGTATATATTCATAGTAATTATAAAATACTATAATTAGATTAATATTTATGGTTAGTTTTAAGATTAAATATAGAGGTGATTCTAATTAGGAAATACTTTAGTATAATATTTACATCTGTAATAATCGTAGTGGTCTTTTTGGCAATTTATTATTTTCTTATACCAGAGTTTACTGAAAATATACCGACTGATGCTTTGAAAATATAATTAAGAGAAGCTATGTCTAAGAGATTGTTTTTTTAGGATAAAGTATTTGAAATGATTGTTTTATAGAAGGTGAGGTGGGGGATGAAACATCCTGTTAAGAAAAAGTTAGATGATAATTTAGAGATATTAAAAGAAGTCCTTGGTGCTGATGAGAGTTTTGACGTTCTTGTTCGTAATTTTGAAATTGGTGGTAGAAAAGCTAGTTTAGTCTTCATTGATGGGTTTATTAAGGATCAATTAATACTTCCTATTTTGAAATTAATGGAGACTGAACGAGAAGATGTTTCAGTAGATGTTGTTAAGAAGATATTAGATAAAAGACTTCCATATTATGAATTAGAAACTCAAAAAGATCTTGATATAGTTGTTCAACAAATATTATCCGGACCACAGGCCCTACTAATAGATGGCGTTGATGAGGTAATAATCATAGATGGTCGTACCTGGTTAAGTAGATCACCAGATGAGCCTGAACTTGAAAAGGCAACTCGGGGTCCTGCTGACGGTTTTGTCGAGACAATGCTTTTTAATGTAAATGCAGTTAGGAGAAGAATCAGGGATGTTAATTTTCGCGCCGAAGTTTTACAGATTGGAAAACGTTCAAAAAACGATGTAGCATTGGTCTATATGAAAGATATTATTAATCCAGAACTTTTAGAAGACGTTAAGAGCAAGTTGGATAGTGTCGATATTGATGGACTACCACTTGCTGATAAATCTATTGAGGATATAATAACTGGTGGAACACTTAATCCATTTCCTTTAGTTAGGTACACTGAAAGACCTGATAATGTTGCTGCACATATATTAGAAGGAAATTTATGCATTATTGTTGACAATTCACCGACATCCTTAATATTACCAGCACCATTTTTATCTCATATTCAGACATTAGAAGTCTATAGAAAGGGACCTGTAATGGGTACCTATCTTTCTTTTATGAGAATAATAGCTATATTAGTATCAGTTTTTTTACCGGCTATTTGGCTGTTACTGGCTACAAACCAAAATGTTTTACCAGAATACTTTTCTTTTATAGGTGTTAAAGAGAGTAGTACAATCGGTTTAGGAGTACAATTTATATTGATTAGTCTGGGTATAGATTTAATCCGGATGGCATCTATTCAAACCCCAAATACTTTAGCAAGTTCATTAAGTTTAGTAAGTGCTCTACTATTGGGTGATTTTGCTGTACAGGTGGGTCTTTTTTCTCCAGAAGTTATCTTATATATGGCTATTTCTGCTATAAGCAATTTTGCAATACCTGGTTATGAACTTGCCCTGGTCTTGAAAATGTTCAGATTCATATTATTAATAGCGGTTATAGTTGGTAATATATGGGGATTTATTATATCCTTCTTGTTACTATTTTTATGGACGGCCTTTACAAAGTCTTTTGGAGTACATTATTTATGGCCAATTATACCATTTAATTATCAGGCCTTAAAATCCTATTTGCTTAGAGTGACAGTATTAGATTTGTCTCATCTAAGACCTAAAGCATATAATGTAAGAGATAAAGATCGAGCAGTAAAAGAGGATGATAAGGAAAAAGACTGATATCCTTGTAGAAATAATAATGGAAATTCAAAAAGGTCTTCCCTAAAATTTTACGAAGCCTTTGTTGCACTATTAATTATAAGCTTTTGTTGAAAGTTGAGAACGTATATTTAAGGAGTGATATATATTGTCCAGTAAGGTTGGTATACCTCGAGCATTAATGTACCATTATTACTATCCTATGTGGAAAGCATTTTTTGATGAGTTAGATATAGAATTTAAATTATCACCAAATACTAATAAGAAAATAATAAACCAAGGGGTAAAAATTTCTGTAGATGATATTTGTCTACCATTTAAAGTATATTATGGACATGTTTTGGAATTGAAAGATAAGGTTGATTACTTATTTATACCTCGATTTGTTAGTTTGGGTAATAATAATTACGTTTGTCCCAAATTTATGGGACTTCCGGATATGATAAGGGCTAATATAAAAGGATTACCCAAAATAATTGAACCAGTTATTGATTTAAGAAAAGGATTTATGCCTGTCAGAAAAATTGCTAGGGAGATAGGGGATATATTTAATAAGGGATTTTGGGAGGTAGAAAGTGCTTATCGTAAAGCAATAAAGTTGCAAAATAAATTTGAAAAGATACAAACTGAATCAATAACTTTTGATGACGCTATTAATATAGTTTTTAATGAAGATAATAAAATAAATAAATTAAGTAATTTAAATAAGCATACTGAAGATACTGGGTATAGTGAAAAAAATAAATTGAAGATAGCAGTTTTAGGTCATGCTTATATTATTAATGATAATTATATAAGTATGGATATAATTAAACATTTGCGCGATATGGGATTAGATGTAAGTACAGTAGAAATGTATGAACATAGCTCTATAGAGGGTGCAGCCGCCTTACAGAGCAAAAAACTTTTCTGGTATTTTAATAGAAAGGTAATGGGTACAGCATATCACTTATTATCAGAGAATAGTGATATTGATGGAATCGTACAAGTGACTGCTTTTGGCTGTGGACCTGATTCATTGGTCAAGGAATTAGTAGATATCAAAGGTAAGCGAAATAATGTGTCAATATTAAATATTAATATTGACGAGCATAGTGGTGCGGCTGGTCTAATTACTAGATTAGAAGCCTTTGTAGATCTACTAGAAAGAAGGAAGTTGGCATGAATAAAATAAGCTTTCCACATATGGGAGAAATGGCTATACCAGTCAAGTCTTTTTTTAATAAATTAGATTTTGAAGTAATTGTGCCACCTAAAATAAGTAGAAAAACCCTAGATTTAGGGGTAAAATATGGTCCTGAATTTGCCTGTCTTCCACTAAAAATAAACCTTGGTAATTTTATTGAGGCTTTAGAGGAAGGGGCAAACATTATTGTAATGGGTGGTGGATGTGGTCCCTGTCGTTTTGGTTATTATGCTGAAGTACAAAGAGAAATATTGACAGAACTTGGATATGAGTTTGATATATATGTAATTGAGCCAGGTTTACTAAGAAATTATCGAAGTATCAGGGATATCTTTGGTAGTATTCCCTATCTAAAGTTGTATTCAGCAGCTAAAATTGCCTGGAATAAAGCTTTAGCAATTGATAAATTACATCAACTTGTCCTAAAACGAAGGGCAACTGAAAATAAAGATGGTATAGTAGATAAATTACATAATTCTTTTCTTAAAGAAATTGATAGATTAATGTCTGTTGATGATATTCATATTTTAGAAAATAAGTATATTGAATTGATAGATAAAACTAAAAGTGAATATAAGCAGGGAATAGAAGTGAAAATTGGTATAGTTGGCGAGATATATTTGGTACTAGAACCCTATGTCAATCTTGATATAGAGAAAAAATTAGGTAGTCTTGGTGTGGTTGTAGAAAAGGATATATCTATGACTAATTGGTTGCTGCATTTTTTACATTTGTCTAATGATAGAGACTTGATTGAAAAAGCAGCAGAAAAGTATTTAAACAGTTTTGTTGGAGGGCATGGGCAGGAGAGTGTTGGAAATGCTGTAATGTATGCAGACCGCGACTTTGATGGTGTTATACAGCTTGCCCCTTTTACCTGTATGCCGGAAATTATTTCACAATCAATTTTACCAGCAGTTAGTAAAGATGAAGAAATTCCTATTCTAACATTATTCTTTGATGAACATAGTGGAGATGCTGGCTTGCAAACAAGGTTAGAGGCATTTGTAGATTTATTAATTAGGAAAAAGGAAAGCAAGGAGAAGGTTTTATATGGATAAAAGTAATAATTACTTTTTAGGTATTGATGTAGGTTCTGTAAGCACTGATATCGCATTATTAGATAGATTCGGAAATTTAGTAGACAAGGTATATCTTAGGACAAAGGGTCAACCGGTTAAGGTTATAAAAGATGGTTTAATACAGATAAAAGATAACTTTGATGATATAAATATTTTGGGAGCAGGTACAACAGGGAGTGGGAGGGATTTAGCAGGGGTTATGATTGGAGCAGATGTGATTAAGAATGAAATCACATCACATGCAGTAGCGGCATCAAATCTGGTACCAGATGTTAAAACAGTTGTTGAAATAGGTGGTCAGGACTCCAAAATAATTATAATACGAGATGGAATAGCTATTGATTTTGCTATGAATTCAGTTTGCGCAGCTGGTACAGGGTCTTTTTTGGATCAACAGGCTGCTCGTCTTGAAATACCTATTGAGGAATTTGGTGAATATGCACTAAGAGCAGAAAGTCCTGTAAGGATTGCAGGTCGATGTTCTGTTTTTGCTGAATCTGATATGATTCATAAACAGCAATTAGGACATGATCTGCCGGAAATAATTGCTGGTCTATGTGAGGCTATGGTTAGGAATTACCTAAATAACGTAGCTAAGGGGAAAGACATACAAACACCAGTAGTTTTTCAGGGCGGTGTGGCAGCAAATGTAGGAATAAAAAAAGCCTTTGAAAAAGAACTGGATTGTGATGTTTTTGTCCCTGAGTATCATGATGTTATGGGGGCTATTGGTGCAGGTCTCCTGGCGAGAGAGTATATAATTAATAAATCAAAAAAGACATCATTTAAGGGTTTCCATATTACTAAATTTGAATTTAAAACCACTAGTTTTGAATGTGATGGTTGTCCAAACAGATGTGAAGTAGTTAACATTTATCAGAATGATGAAGTAATTGCACGTTGGGGATATAAATGCCCAAAATGGGAAGCGGTATAATCATTAAATTTTGGAAGGTTATTATTGACATAGAGTACTGTTAGCTACAAATAGTCTAAGGAAAACCTAGTATATATATATTAAATATCACTAGCTTTGCATAAACTTTTTTAAAATTTGTCAAGGGGTCACTATTGATAA
>JADQBV010000413.1 GCA_016278415.1 Halanaerobiales bacterium | reverse complement strand
TGAAGAGTTTTCCAGTAGGAGTAAGGCAACGAAACGTGAATATGCAATAAAAGACTTGACTAGAAGAGAGAAAGAGGAACTTATAAATTCAAGATAAGTGTGGTTAATTATTAGTCTTCTATCTGTTTTTTAATAAGGAATTATTGAAGAGGCTACTCCAAGGAGTAGCCTCTGTTTCTATATCTTAATTTTTTTGAACTAGATATCTCAAATTTTCTTTTATCCAATTTAGCCTACTCTTTTAATTACAGGTATCTGTAATTCTGTTAACCATTCAGATTCATCTTCTTTATTCCAGATACCATTAATAACGGATTCCCTCGGATTACCACTGGGATTATAACCGTTATCATCAATCCATTTGAAAAGATAAGCATATGCCTTTCCTATAGTACTATAGGGTCCCTGATGATAAACACAGGCAGCAGTCGGCACCTTTTCTATCTTTTTAAACTTAATGTCATCAATTTCATTTCCTAATGATGTAACTGCTTCACAAAACTCTACTTTAAAGTCTTTTTCTTTGTATTCTCCATCCAGATACACTAGAAAACAATATGCGGGTTGAGAACACTCTAATTCAGGATTTGCTTCACTAATCTTTTCACCTATCTTTGGAATAACATCAAAATAGCAATCATAATTGGAGATCTGCATTTCTTTAGAGTAGACAATAACTTCCGGTAATTCTTTCAATACAACGTGATAATTCATCTTGAATCCCTCCCTGTTTTTTTCAAGATAATGTCTGATTTGAGTTAATTGTTCTTTCTTTTCTTCAATATCATTTAGGAGTATATTCTTTTTCTTTTGAAAAAATTCACTAGCATCTTTCGCCTTTAGTATAGATAGGATTTCGTTAATTGAAAAATCCATCTGTCTTAAGGCGATAATCTTGTGTAATATTGGTAACTGTTCTGAGATATAATAACGGTAGCCATTTTCCTTATCTACAAAGGCGGGTTTTAGTAACCCTACTTTGTCATAATATCGCAATGTTTTAACAGTTACTTTATTGATTTTAGAAAATTCCCCAATTTGATACATAATTATCAACTCCATTTCATAAATTATCTTGTAATTATAAGTTTAAATGCTCTCCTAGGAGGAGGGTCAAGGAAAAAAATAATTTTTTTAAAATATATTTTAATTAAATTATATTACATATTAGATATTTTATCTATCGACCTCTTTTATTTTACTTTGTAGTCATTTAGAATTTACAGTAGAATGCCTAAAAGATGACCTGAAAGATTAATATCTAGGAATGTAAGTTGCCTATTAGCATAATATTATCCGTATAATAGATATTTTTAAAATTATAATTGACAAAAGCCATTATTCGTATTACAATTACTTATAGTAATCATTACTATTAAAAATAAATTACAGTAATTACAGTAATATAGATATAAATACATAAAGAAATGGAGTGATAGTATGTTAAAAGAATATGATAGTTTCTCTGAATTCAAAGTATTAAATGAGCAGGGAAAAGAAATTAGTAGTAGTCAATATCTTGGTGGATACACCGTTATTTATTTTTATCCGAAAGCCTTTACACCTGGTTGTACAAAAGAATGTAATGCTTTCTCTGATAATATTGATGAGTTTATTTCACTAAAAATGGATGCGGTTAAAGAAAATTTTGGAGACTCGTTTGATAACAATCTTAAATTTAGTAAGTTAGATTTACCTGAAGTAAGAGTTGTTGGTATTTCACCTGATAGTCCAGAAAGCTTGTCAAAATTTAAGTCAAAATATGGTTTAAAAGTTGATTTGCTATCTGATAATGAAAAAGAAATAGCAAAAAGATTTAGAGCCTTAAAAGAGAATGGTAGTTCCATATTAAGATCTACATTTATTCTTGATCCCTGGAACAGAGTGAGGAAGACATGGTATGGTGTAACTGTTAAGGGTCATGTAGAAGAGGTTCTTTCTGGCTTAAGGGAAGTAGTTGCTGATGATATTAAAATTAACCCACAATTAATTGAACGAAGGGCAAGAAGAACCTTTGATGAGAATAAACAGGTACCTCAAGTTATGCTAAAACAACTTATTAAGGCTGCACATCTAGCTCCTTCATGTTTTAATAATCAACCTTGGAGATTTTCGGTGGTGGAGGATAAGGATAAAATAAAAGAGCTTGGTGAACATATTCCATCAGGAAACTATTGGTTGAAAAAAGCCCCTGTATTACTTGCACTACATTCAAAATCTGAAAATGACTGTCAACTTAGTGATAAACGGGATTATTTCCTTTTTGATACCGGTATTGCTGTAGGAAACCTATTAACTCAAGCAACCCAGATGGGTTTAATTGCTCATCCTGTTGCAGGTTATGACCCTGAAGGATTTAAGGAAACACTAAGTATAGAAGAAGATAATGTACTAATTACAGTAATTGGAATAGGATTTCCAGCTAATGTTGACTACTTAAGTGAAAAGCATCTAAGCGTAGAAAATAGTCCTCGTGATAGAATAGATTTGGATAAGGTATTAAATTGGAATGGTTATAGTAAATAAACTTTTAATTTTCACTCGGTTAACATCTGTAAATACTGGGTTTATAAGCTCAGTAATGTAGTGGGAAATGAATTAAAGTTTGTTTGGCAAGATTATGTTAATGAAATCAGAAATTAAGTAGAAATATAATATAATTAAGAAACTCCTGTAATTGTCCCAAATTATAGGAGTTTCACTATGTAGATATTATGACTCTTTGCAATAATTAAAATAATAAAGTATAATTAACTTGAATGAAGAATTAATAGGAAGGATTTACATATAATGATCAAAGGTATAGGTATAGATTTGGTTGATATTGGACGTATACAGAAGATTATAAATAAATGGGGTAAACATTTTTTGGAAAAAATATATACCACTAAAGAAATAGAGTATTGTCTGAGTAAATCACCTAGTAGTCAACATTTTGCTGCCCGTTTTGCAGCTAAAGAAGCAGTTGTTAAGATGTTGGGTAATACATCAAAAATTTCCTGGCAAGATATTGAAGTAGTAAAAGCAAATAATGGGAGTCCAAAATTATTACTTTACGGTTATGCTCGAATTATTGCAGAAAAAAAGGGAATAAATAATATACATATAACATTATCACACGAAAAGAGGATGGCAGTAGCACAAGTAATAGGGGAAGGTGAATTAAATGATTGTATTAAAACCTGAAGAAATGAGAAAGATTGATAAAAGTGCAATTGAGGCTGGTTTTCCTGATATCTTGCTTATGGAAACTGCTGGTCGCGGAGTAGCAGAAAAGGCACGCCTTGTTTTGCATGGTGAGAGCCATGATCATCATCATGAGAATAATGATGGGATACAAGAGTCTAAACAGAAAAGTAATTCAGGGAGTGGGAAAGTACTTGTAATAGCTGGAAAGGGTAACAATGGTGGAGATGGTCTAGTTGCAGCACGCTATCTTGATATGTGGGGTTATAATGTTAAAATATTGTTATTAGCAGAGAAAGAAGATTTAAAGGATAGTCCTTTAGTGAATCTTAAATTAGCAAATTTAAGGAATATTGATTTACATACTATAAATATAGAAGAAGAAGGATATTTAGAAGAAGCAGAGAACTTAATATATAAAGCTGACTTAGTAATAGACGCTATGTTAGGTACTGGGATAACAGGTGATGTTAGGGAACCGTATTCTTCCTTAATAGATTTGATTAATCAATTTGCAGCTTCCATTCTAGCTGTTGATATACCTTCAGGAATAGATGGTGCTAATGGTAATATATTAGGAAATGCTGTTATCGCTGATTATACTATGACAATAGCTTATCCTAAGATTGGATTAGTAGTTTATCCAGGTAGGGAACATTGTGGAGAAATTGAGGTTATAGATTTAGGGGTTCCTATGGAGTATGCACTTAAACAGGAACCACAGCATTTTGTCCTTGATTTTGAAGAGGCTTCTATGTTATTACCACAGAGGCCAGTAAACTCACATAAAGGTTCTTTTGGTAAGGTTGGTGTGATTGGTGGCTCCAGTGGTATGTATGGTGCTCCTTCGCTTACAGGACTTGCTGCTTTAAGAATAGGATCTGGCATAGTAAGGGTAGCAGTACCGGAAAAGATTCAAGCCACTGTAGCAGGGTATTCTCCAGAACTCATTACTGTAGGATTAAAGGGTATGGAGAGTCTGCTGAAGGTAGAGGATTTGAATGTAATAGATAACTTAATGGAACAGTCAACAGTAATGGCAGTTGGACCTGGTTTGGGAATATCTGATAGTACAACAAAAGTAGTTTCCAAAATACTGGAGGATTTCCAGGGACCAGTGGTTTTGGATGCTGATGGGATAAATTCTCTCAGGGATTTAGATTTGTTAAGTGAAAGAAAAGGTTCATTGGTCTTAACACCACATCCTGGAGAAATGGCCCGACTGATGAATATAGATATAGATGAAATACAATCTAGTAGGATTGATTTTTCTCGAGAATTTGCTAGTAAATACAATCTTTATTTAATACTAAAAGGTGCAGCAACTATTATTGCTCTCCCTGATGGCAATATATATATTAACCCATCTGGTAATGAGGGGATGGCAACTGCAGGTAGTGGTGATGTTTTAACTGGTTTGCTCACAGGACTATTAGCACAGGGAATGGATATAGAGGAAGCTGTTATACTAGCGCCTTATCTTCATGGAATGGCAGGGGACTTAGCTGCTGATAATATAAGTTCATATGGCATGATTGCTGGAGATATTATCGATTATATTACTGATGCCATAAAATACTTAATGTAGTTTAGATAATCACAATACAAATATTAATGATTTCCAGTCTGTTAGAGTTTGACTGGAGGTGGGAGATTTAAATTTATGATAGGTAGATTTAAGGAGATAGGATTGGTTTTTTATGAGTGAACTTACTCGACCAGTTTGGGTTGAGATAGACTTGAATAATCTGAAATATAATCTTAGACAACTAAAAAGCAGGCTTTCTTCAGGCACACTTATTATGGCTGTTGTTAAGGCAGATGCATACGGTCATGGGGTCTTGCAGATATCACAGGTACTTGTAGATGAAGGTGTGGACCGGCTGGGTGTTGCCCTTCCAGAAGAGGGTGTAGAATTAAGGGAAGCTGGATTTTCTCTACCAATACATGTACTTGGTGAAGTGTTGCCTGCACAATATAAACTTATGATGAAATATGACTTAATTCCTACTGTTGCAAGGAGGGATTCCTTATATAAATTTAATGAATTGGCAAAAATACAGGGAATCAAGAAGAAAATTCATATAAAAATTGACACAGGGATGGGAAGAATTGGACTCTCCCCTGATCAAGCTATAGTATTTATTCAGGAAGCGATGGATCTAAATAATATAGAGATTGAAGGTTTAATGACCCACTTTGCTACTGCTGATGAAAAAGATAAAGAATATACTTATCAGCAGTGGGAGAGATTTAAATATGTCATTAGGGAATTGGAGAATTTGAATATAGATATACCTGTAAAACATGCTGGAAATAGTGCGACTATAATTGATCTAGTAGATTTTCAATTAAATATGATTAGACCAGGTATATCCTTATATGGTTTACTCCCATCTGAAGATGTAAGTAGTATTACTTTGAAGCCGGTTTTAAGTTGGAAAGCAAGAATAGATTTTATCAAAGAAGTCCCTGCAGGAAGCAATATTAGTTATGGAGCAACATATGTAACAAAAAGTACGAGCAAAATAGCAACAATTCCCTTAGGATATGCTGACGGTTATTCTAGACTTTTATCTAATAAAGGTTTTGTATTAATAAATGGTCAAAGAGCCTCTATTGTAGGAAGGGTTTGTATGGATCAATTTATGGTCGATATTACAGACATTTCAGATGTTAATGTAGGTGACGAAGTTGTCTTAATTGGTAAGCAGATGAATGAAAAAATAACAGCAACAGATATTGCCAATTTACTTGGGACAATTAACTATGAGGTCTTATGTAATATTTCCAAAAGAGTACCAAGAAAATATATGAAATAGTAGGGGGTATTTAATAATGATTGAAAAAGAAATAGTAATTAAGAATAAGACTGGTTTGCATGCACGGCCCGCTGCTATATTTGTTGAAACTGCGGATCGTTTTGAGTCTGAAATGGAACTGGTTTTTGATGGAATAACAGTTAATGCTAAAAGTATAATAGGTGTGTTATCTCTAGGGATTGGCAAGGACGATAAAGTATTAATGAGAATAAATGGTAAAGATGAGGAAGATGTCCTTGAAAAGATGCTTGAAATGGTTGAAAATAGGTTCGGAGAATCTGATGTATAATTTGCTTTTCTGTAACAAGGGAGTGATATTGTGATATTATCGGGAAAAGCCATTAAAGAACGTTTAGGAAAAGATATTTTTATTGACCCCTATAGTGAAAACCAACTCAATCCTAATAGTTATAATCTTAAATTGCATAATGAATTATTGGTTTATGAAGATTCAGTTCTAGATATGAAAAAGAACAATAATGTTAAAAAAATAAGTATTCCAGAAGAGGGTCTAGTCTTACAACCTTCAAAATTATATCTAGGAAGAACCGTTGAACATACCAGGACAGAAAATTTTGTCCCCATGCTAGAAGGAAGGTCTTCAATAGGCCGTTTGGGTTTATTTGTTCACATAACGGCCGGTTTCGGAGATGTTGGTTTTAATGGTTACTGGACTTTGGAGATATTCTGTGTTCAACCAATTAGAATCTATTCAGGTGTAGAAATTTGCCAGATATATTTTCATTCAATAGAGGGAGAGTATGAAGAATATAAAAGTTCTAAATACCAAAATAATCAGGGTATTCAATCCAGTATGTTGTTTAAAGATTTTAAAAAATAGAGATGGCTTTTATTAGTAGGATATTATATAATGAGTTAATATAACTTAAGAAGTTAATCTATTTGTTAGGTTAGTGATTTTCTGAATGAACGTTTCACTGCCCTCTTCTATCTAAAACCGCAATGTTGAGGCTACTCCAGAGCACCACCAATTTTGACATTAATGTTGCAGTATTAGCGAATGGACTTGCGTTAAAAAGCTCATGTACCGCAAGGAAGGGTATAATGGTTTGGTATAACTTGTCATTTAATATTGACCATACCATATTGACACTATATTGGACATGTTATATACTATTAAAGAGAGTTGTTATATAAG
>JADQBV010000363.1 GCA_016278415.1 Halanaerobiales bacterium | reverse complement strand
ATATCTAAGAGTTAATATATCGGTATATTGATGGGTTCTATTAAGAGTATAAGGAGGAGTTAGATGAGATTAAGTAAAAAGGTTGCACCATATGTATTTATCTCTCCATTTTACATTTTATTTGCAATATTTGGAGCATTTCCAATAATATTTTCGTTGATTTTAAGTTTCTTTCTCTGGGACGGTATGTCGCCAATGGAGTTCATTGGGTTTGGTAATTATGAGTATGTAGTGACAGATGATTGGTTCTGGAAATCAATATATAATTCAATAGTTATCTTTTTGCAAACGACTATTCCTCAACATGTTATAGCTTTATTTTTAGCTTTTGTTTTACATTCAGGTATAATAAGGTTTAAGGAATTTTATAGAAATTCTTACTTTTTACCATATATAACTTCATCAGTAGCTGTATCTTTAATTTTTGGTACTTTGTTTGGTGTTCAGTATGGTATTATTAACACTATATTAAAAAATCTAGCTACACTAGCACCAATAGGATGGTTTTTAAATACGATTAATTTAGAATTGCCGATACGTTGGCTTGGTGACCCTAATTGGGTTAAGCCATCGATTGCACTTTTAGTTATTTGGAAATTTACAGGTTGGAATATGATTATATATTATGCTGGTTTACAAAAAATACCAGGTTCATTGTATGAGGCAGCAAAGGTTGATGGAGCAAGCTTAAGTCAAGTATTCTTTAAAATCACCCTGCCTTTATTAAAACCTATAATTTTCTTTGCTGTTACTATGTCTATTATTGGCAACCTCCAGTTATTTGCTGAGCCGATGATATTAACAGGTGGTACTGGTGGGCCAAATCAGGCTGGTCTAACTACAGCATTATATTTATATAATACAGGATTTAAGTATTTAGATTTTGGTGGCGGTAGTGCTATGGCTTATATTTTATGTTTGTTTATAATTACATTATCTTATATAAATAACAAAATATTTAGACGTGATGTATAGAAGGGGGTAAATATGAAAACAAATATTAATAGAGAGACGACTTATTTGGAGAAAACTCCTCTTGAAAAATTAGTAGCAAAAGTCAACAAAGTAATATTATATCTGATTTTAACTTTTGGGGCTTTGATAACCCTATTTCCATTTTATTATATGATTGTTTTAGCTACTAAATCCACTACAGAGATATTTAGTTTCCCACCTCCTATATGGTTTGGTGATAGTTTTGGACAAAATTTGAAAACATTATTAGAGGCTATGCCTTTTTATAGGAATATACTAAACAGTGTCTTTGTTTCTACAAGTACAACTACATTTACTTTATTCTTTTGCGCCCTTGGTGGTTATGGTTTTGCTAAATATAATTTCAGGGGAAAAGAGAACTTGTTTTTTGTTATGTTAGCCACCATGATGATACCCGGCTTATTGGCTATAATTCCCTGGTTTATTCTTATGAGTAAACTTGGCTGGCTTAATACTTTCTACCCTTTAATTATTCCTGGAATTGCTAATGCCTTTGGTATATTTTTGATGAGGCAATTTATGGAGGATATACCTGATGATGTTATGCATTCTGCTAGAATAGATGGTTGTGGTGAATTTGAAATATTTATCAGAATCATATTACCCATGAGCTTGCCAGCCCTTGGTACATTGGGTATCATAACTTTTCTAGGTTCATGGAATAATTATATGGCAGCACTGTTAATTTTACATGAGAATCATTTGTATACAATACCTGTAGCCCTTTCTAAACTTGGTGGTAAGATAGACCAGAATTGGGGGGCACAAATGGTTGGAACAACACTTGCTGTTGCTCCAATGTTTATTGCTTTTATAGTTGCTTCAAAGCAGTTTATCTCTGGTCTTACAGAAGGTGCAACTAAAGGCTAGGTTTTCACTAAAATCTTTTAGGGGGTAATACTATGTTTTGGAATAAGAAAAAGTACTCTTTTTCTTATAGCATTATTTTAATTGTCTGTTTATTATTTGTTGGATTTAGTTCCGTGATGGCCAATGAGGACAACTTGATAAGTAATAGTGATTTTACTTATTCCTTATCAAACGCAAGTCCTGAAGACAATGGTGTACTGGATACTCAGGGTAGTTGGGCATTATTTTTGAATAATGGTGAAGGTAGTGCAGTGGTAGCAATAGAAGATGAACAACTTAAGGTTGATGTACGTGATAATGGGCCTAATCAATGGTCAGTACAGTTACTACAAGCACCTATTAAAATTGAAAGGGGTAGTACTTATAAGGTTACTTTTGATGCTAAATCCACTAATAGTCAAGCTTTGGTAATAAAACTAGGCGGTACTGCTGCTAGGGGATGGGTTGCTTATGTTCAAGAAACATTTAATTTGATTAATCAGTGGTCATCTTATGAGCTGACATTTACTATGTATCAAGATACTGATAAGAATGCTCGATTTGAATATTGGTTATTAAATAATGATACCTATTATATTGATAATATTAAATGGGTTAAAACTGGGGAAGAAGTCATGAGAGAAGAGGGTTCTCTAACTGAGGCAGATGAAAATTTGGTAGAAAACTGGGAGCTTGTCTGGGAAGATGATTTTGAGACCATAGATCCTGAAGTATGGACATTTGAAAAAGGAAGTCCTGACTGGAATGGAGATGGCAAACCTGATCGCTGGGGTAATAATGAATTACAATATTACACATCTGAAAATGCAATTATAGAAGATGGGAAATTAGTAATTGTTGCTAAAGAAGAACAGAATACAGATATGAAGACTACATTTGATTATACTTCATCCAGGATGGTTACAAAAGATAAATATGAGGTTCAGTATGGTAGGATGGAAATCAGAGCAAAATTACCTATCGGACAGGGAATTTGGCCAGCAATCTGGATGTTGGGAAATGACATAGATACAAACACATGGCCGGCCTGTGGTGAAATTGATATCATGGAATACCTGGGTCATCAACCATCAGTTGTTCACGGTACAGTACATGGTCCTATATCTGGTGGTCCAGGGGTTGGCTCTGGTTATAATCTAGAAGAAGGTACATTCCATGATGATTTCCATATTTTTGCAATTGAATGGGACTCAGATGAAATAGAATTTTATGTAGATGATACTTTATATCATGTAGCTAACAAATACGAGATTGGTGAAAAAGATTGGGTATTTGATCATCCGCATTTCTTTATTCTAAATTTAGCTGTTGGTGGAAATTGGCCGGGATATCCTGATGAAACAACTAAATTTCCACAAAAAATGGAAGTTGATTATATAAGGGTTTATGAAGATGTGGATCCAGATACAATTGATGGTGATGAAGTCTGGGATTCAGCATACGAAGTCGCTTATAATAAGGATAAAGAATCAAATACAGGCTTTACTGAAATTGATGTTGTAAATGGAACTTTCGATAAAGAAATAGAAAATAATATGGATTCAGCACCAGATAATTGGTACACCTGGACTGGTGAAGGTGGAAGAGCTTCAGGTTCAGTTGTAGATGGTGAATATAAGATGGATATCAAAGCTACCGGTAATCAAACCTGGGCAATACAGTTAGCACAGTTTGTTAAATTACCAGCAGGGGAATATAAACTATCATTTAAGGCTAGAGCTGATGACGATAGAGATATAATTGCTCTAGTACAACATGATGGTGGTAGTTGGACTGTATATGGAGATGGAAATGTTAATTTGACTGATACAATGCAGGAGTTTACTTTAGGTATTTCATTAAATACTGATGATACACCTAAGTTATCATTTAATTTTGGAAATACCCCAAATGCTGCAGAGACAACAGTATATATAGATGAAGTGCAAATAACTCCTGTAGACTAAAAGATTTAAAATATTCAAGCTAAGATAAAAATCTAAATAGAAGACTAAGATAGTACAAGAGAAGGGAAATCATCACTGATGATTTCTCTTTATCTAAGGGATAAATTTGCTTTTAATGATGAGAGAATATTTTAATTATAAAAATAATCCGTTCGGTGAGGTGAGTACATTTATGAAAAATAAAATTTTTGTTGTACTTCTACTTGTGATTAGTTTGTCCTTTTCGGGGGTAGTCTTCGCTGAAGAAAGCCTTGATTATAAAAACCCTCAATTGTCTATTGAAGAAAGAGTTGAAGACTTATTAAGTCGTATGACTCTTGAGGAAAAAATTGGACAAATGACGCAGGCTGAGAGAGGAAAGATTTCACCATTATATGTTAAGCAATTTAAAGTTGGATCTATCTTGAGTGGTGGTGGTTCAGTTCCAAGTCCTAATACAGCTGAAGCATGGGCGGATATGTATGATAAGTTTCAAAAAGAGGCATTAGCTACTAGATTGGCAATTCCAATTATTTATGGTGTAGATGCAGTACATGGTAATAATAACTTATATGGTGCTACTATTTTTCCACATAATATAGGTCTAGGTGCAACACGTGATCCGAAATTATTAGAAAAGATCGGAGCAATTACAGCTGAGGAAACTAGTGTTACAGGGTTTAACTGGAATTTTGCTCCCTGTGTAGCTGTTGTTCGTGATATTAGATGGGGAAGAACGTATGAAAGTTATGGAGAATCACCAGAGCTACAGAGCTTACTAACCGCTTCTTATATTAAAGGGCTCCAGGGACCTAATAATGAGATGAGTGGCAGATACCTTGTTGGAACAGCTAAACATTTTATTGCTGATGGTGCAACTGAATGGGGAACTGGTGATGCCAACTATAGAATTGATAGAGGAGATGTTACTATTTCTGAAGAAGAGCTCAGGGAAATACATCTATCTGGATATTTAGAGGCTATTGATGCTGGTGTTGGCACAATTATGGCTTCTTTTAGTAGCTATCAGGGTACCAAAATGCATGCACATAAATATCTTTTAATGGATGTACTTAAAGGAGAATTAGGGTTTGATGGTTACATAATTTCTGATTGGGAGGCAATTAATGAAATTAAAGGTTTTGACTATTATGAAAAAGTGGTTAAGGCTGTTAATGCTGGAGTAGATATGTTTATGGAACCTAATAATTGGGTTGAATTTACTCACATACTAAAAGAAGCTGTTGAATATGAAGAAGTTAGTCAAAAAAGAATTGATGATGCTGTTAGGAGAATTTTAAGCATTAAATTTAAGGCTGGACTATTTGAAGAACCATATGCCAATAGGTACTTGCTTTATGATGATATTATTGGTTCTAAAGAGCACCGTAAAGTTGCCAGGGAAGCAGTAAGGAAATCACTTGTCTTACTCAAAAATAAAAATAATATTCTACCATTAAGTAAAGAAAGTAAAATTTATGTTGGTGGTGTAAATGCAGATGATCTGGGTAACCAGTGTGGTGGCTGGACTATCACGTGGCAGGGCCAAAGTGGTGATATTACAGAAGGTACGACTATATTGGAAGGTATAAAATCAGCTGTAGATAGAAGTGAAAATATTGTAAGTGACCTAGAAGAGGCAGATGTTGCTATAGTAGTTATTGGTGAAAAACCTTATGCTGAGGGTATAGGGGATAATAGTAGTTTACAGTTATCTTATTCCGATATAGGAGAGCTAGAGAAGGCTAAAGGGGCAGGTGTACCAGTTGTTGTTATTATGGTATCAGGTAGGCCTTTAATTATTAGTGAACAACTCGATAACTGGGATGCCTTTGTTGCTGCCTGGTTACCAGGTACAGAAGGGAACGGTGTAGCTGATGTAATTTTTTGAGATTATAACTTTTCAGGTAAATTACCTATAACCTGGCCGAGAGATATTTCACAGTTACCAATAGTTTATGGTGATAAAGAGTATAATCCGCTTTTTAAATATGGATATGGATTAAAAACAAAAAATTGATAATACTGCTATTTTGAAGAACTGATTATGGAAGGCAGTCATCTTAATAATATTTTTTAACTTCTTGACATATCATATCATTAATAATATAATTATAATTAAGAAAAGCGGGAACGCTCCCAAGGGTAAGGAATGATAATATGGGTAGTATTACAATATTCGATGTAGCTAAAAAGGCTGGAGTATCGAAAAGTACAGTCTCCAGAGTACTAAATGATAAAGAAAGTGTAAATGAAAAAACCAGAAAGAAAGTTCTTAAAGTCATGGAACAAATGAATTATTACCCTAATAGTTCTGCGCGTAGTCTGGTTACAAAAAAAACGCATACTATTGGTCTTGTTGTGCCTGATATAACCGACCCTTTTTTCTTGCAATTTATTAAAGGAGCTCAAGATATTGGGGTTAAGAGTAATTATAATATGATGCTTGTAAGTAGTAATTGGCATGTAAAAGATGAGTGGCGTTATTTGAAGTTTTTAGAAGAGGATAGAACTGATGGCATTTTACTAATAAGTGGTCGTAATATACCAGATTCATATATAGAATTTCTAGAAAGTGAAAAGACACCTATAGTTATTATTGATAGAATGCTAGACAAAAATATTATACCAACGGTCAATGTTGATAATGTAAATGGTGCCTACATACTTACAAAACATTTGCTGGAAAATGGACACCGTAAGATTGCGCTGGTAATGGGACCTAATAATATGCAGGCTGCATTAAATCGTTATAAAGGCTATAAAAATGCACTTGATGAGTTTAATATAGAAATTACAGGTGAGTTAATATATCAAGGTGATTTTACTAAAAAGAGTGGTTACCTAGCAACTCAGAAAATAATTGATAATTGTAATGACGTTACTGCAATATTTTATTCCAATGATGGTATGGCACTAGGTGGCCTTGCAGTGTTTAAGGAAAAGGGTATAAAAGTACCAGATGATATATCAATTGTGGGTTGTGATAATATTAGGGAATTATCATTAATTGATCCACAGCTAACTACATTAAGTCAGCCTCGATATAAAATGGGATATACAGGTATGGAGTTATTAATAAATATAATTGAGCATAATAATGATGTATATCCGGAAAAAATAGTTTTTAATATGGAATTCATTAAAGGACAATCTGTTAAGAATCTATCTACCTAGCTAATAATTATATACAGGTAAGTAATTAATTATATATATAAGTCATTATTAATGGGAACGCTCCCAATTTTAGCTGATTTATTTTTTTAAAATTTTGGGTTTTCAAAATGATCAAGTACATAGAAGAAAGGGGGAAAGGGTATAAAATTGTGATCATTTTATAAAATAAAGGACTATCGATTTGATAATTAAAAATTAGGAGGATTATAATGAAAAAAACATTAACTATTACTTTTATAACATTAC
>JADQBV010000159.1 GCA_016278415.1 Halanaerobiales bacterium | reverse complement strand
TGCTAATTTTTCTAGTTATTTTCTAAACACCGTTATCTATGCTGCAGGAACAGTAATCTTGGCTATCTTTTTAGCATCTACAAGTGGATATGTTATTGGGAGATTTCCTTTTCCCGGTCGCAATTTGGTCTTAGTTGCTATGCTAGCTACACTTGTTGTTCCTCAAGCTACAACAATTATCCCAATCTTTAATCTAGTAAAGGGTTTAGGTTTATTAAATACAAGGTATGGGATGATATTGGCTTCAAGTGGTGGTTTAGTTGTCAATGTTCTCTTATTTTCAGGATTTTTCCAGGGCTTACCTAAAGACTTAGAAGATGCTGGTAAGATAGATGGTTGTAATTTTTTCCAGCAGTTCTTTTATATCATGTTTCCGCTGGCAAAACCAATCATTGCAACTGTAACTATATTAACATTTATAAACTCATGGAAGGCGTTTTTGATTCCATTGGTATTTACTTTCAGTAGACCAGAATTAAGAACCCTTGGTGTTGGAATGTATGCCTTTGTAGGTGAACGCTCTACTGATTGGACAGCTATGGCAGCTGCAGCTTCTTTATCAATAATTCCGATGATGATTGTATTCTTACTTTTCCAGAGATATTTCATACAGGGATTAGCTGGAGCAATTAAGGGTTAATAAAGTTATTTTCTTTTATAATTTAGTATAAAAACCTAAATTTTAAGGGGGTGAGCTTTCAGACTGAGTAGTTGTATTACTTAAATACAGTGATTATTTTAATTAAAAAAACAGGAGGTAATAAAATGAAAAGAAATACAATTCTTATTATTATGCTGGTAATGGTTATGGCATTTTCTGTAGTAGCTAGTGCAGCAAGAACAAAAGTTACTGTTTGGAATTGGTCACAGGAACAAAAGGAATTCTTTGATGAAATGGCTGCTGATTTTGAAGCAGAAAATCCTGATATTGATGTTGAATTTAATACTATTGTTTTAACACAGTATAATACAAGTTTACCAATGGCTCTAAGGGGTAATAGTGGTCCTGACCTATTCTGGATTCCACCAGAACAAGACCCAAGAAGTTTTATTGAAAATGGCTGGATTACTTCTATTGATGAATATGTTGATGGTGAGTTTTTATCCCAATTTAATGAAGCTCTAATGGTTGAAGGGAAAATGTATTTTGGAGGAGATCTATACTCCGTTCCTTATTATAATCCTAATGTAATGCTTAATGGTTTGATGTTCTATAATAAAGACGTTATGATTGAAGCCGGTTTAGATCCTGAAACAGATGTACCAGAAACATTTTCTGAATTTCGTAATATAACAAAGAAAATTTCGGAAGCAGGTAATGGTAAATATTATGGTATTGTATGGCCAGGGAAACCAGGTAATGAGCTACACAGGGTTCTAAATGGTTTGTTTGCTTCATCTACAGTTGCTTCTGCTGATGTAAGATATGGTCATGTTGGATTTGATTATCGTGATGGTACATTCAAAGCAGATAATGAAAATCACAGAAATGTATATAAATTACTACAGGGAATAGTAGATGATGGTAGCATTATTCCTGGTTGGACATCTATGGACAAAGGTACTGCTAGGGCATTATTTGCACAAGGCAAAGCTGCTTTCTACTTCGATGGTGAGTGGATGAAACGTGTCTGGGCAGAAATGGGTTTCCCAGAATTAAACTTTGGTCTTGCTCCAGTTCCTGTACCTGATAGTGGACGTGTTGCTTATAGGGTTATGAATATTCCTCATGGTCAAGTACATGTCTCTGCCTTTACTGAAGACATGGAAAAAACTATGAAGGTATTTAAATGGTTACATTCTGTTGATTATCAATCTGAATTGCTGAAGAGAAATTTTGCTTTCCCTGCAAATCAGAAGGTTGACTATGACAAGTATATTACAGATGATTACAGAAAATCAATCTTAAAAATAGCTGATGATTATACAGTAACTGCTCCAGAAGCAATTTACAATAATCCAGAAGCTGGTGTTGTTGAGTGGCCATCTGTTAGCCCAAATATTCATGAAATTATGGCTTCTGCCCTTGCTGGTGATGTAGATTACCAAGAAGAAGCAGCTAAATGGAATGAATTAATGACAGAGGGTCTTGAGCGTAATATTCAAAAGGCGATAGATGAGGGTTATGAGGTTAGCCTAGATGACTTCATCTTCCCTGATTGGACTCCAATGGAAGACTTTAAAAACTAAAAAGTTCTTCTTGAAGGGAATATATTAGTAAAATTGAAAGTGGAGCAGCTTGTGCTGCTTCACTTTTTTTAAAGTTATCTACAACTTAGTTCTGTCAAAGCAGAAATCCTTGTTAATCCAGGATTAAAGTCATTTGTTAGTGCAACAGCAGTGGAGATGGGAACGGTTTTTATTGAAGTTTAAGACCTTTCAGTAGGCTTGCTATTCCTCTTATTATTGTGGTATGATGAGACTATGATATCATTACGATAAAGATACTTATTTTCCAAATAAGTCTATATTTTGAAATTATAATATATAGGCGTAGATAAAGGGGATAAAAATGAGGAAATATACTAGTTTTATTTTATTAGCTCTTCTTATTACTTTAATATTTCCATACCAAACTTTTTCTGCTGAGGATAATTACCTGATTAGTAAAGAACCTATTTATTTGACTATTCACATGAATATAGAAGGTAATTATTCTTTTAAAGACAATTGGCCTGTTTTCAGGGAAATATCTTCTCTAACTAATGTCTTTCTAAAAGGAACTGCTCCTAGTACTGCAACTAATTCTGAAGAGGTTTTTAACCTGATGATATCATCAGGTAAACTAGCTGATATTGTTCATTATCAGCGAGAGGGCTTAGTATATTATGGTATGAAAGGGGCTTTTGTGCCATTAAATAATTTATTAGAGGATTATGCCCCTAATTTTAACGATTTTCTTAGTAAAAGGCCTGATGTCAAGAACATGATAACTTCTGCTGATGGAAATATCTATTATATTCCACATGTCAGGGATGGTCAGGTAAGACTGGGCTGGTTTATTAGACAGGACTGGTTAGATAAACTAGGTTTGGAAAGACCTGATACAGTAAATGACTTTTATCAGGTATTAAAGGCTTTTTATGAAAGGGACCCTAATGGTAATGGTCTAAAAGATGAAATACCTTTAATTGCACGTTATGCAGAAAATCTTTTAAATGGTCTGATGATATTTTGGAAGGCAAGACCAGGTTGGTTTATCAATAATCAAGATAGGGTAAATTATGGTCCATATACTATGGAGTATAAAGATGCCATGAAAAATATAGCAAAATGGTATAAGGAAGGTTTAATAGACCCCCAAATATATACTAGAGGTACTGCCTCCAGGACTGAGTTGTTGAATGATAATAGGGGTGGGTCGATTCATGATTGGTTCCCTAGTACTTCCTTATTTAATGAAAAATTGAAAGATAAGATTTCAGGATTTAATTTAATACCAATAGCCCCTCCCGCTGGTGTAGACGGAATCAGGCGAGAAAATACAAAGAGGTCTATAGGTGGGGAAGAGGGCTGGGCTATATCTTATAGTAACCCAGACCCCATTACCACAATGAAATACTTTGATTTTTTCTGGACTGAGCGAGGTAGAAGAATGATGAATTTTGGTGTTGAGGGTTTAACATACGAAATGGTAGATGGACAGCCTGTTTTTAAAGACTGGCTGCTTAATGCTGAAAGAAATATATTGGATATTTTATTTGAAGATTATGGTGCACAACAAGAAATTGGTTTCTGGCAGGATTTTAAGTATGAGGAGCAATGGATGACTCCTGTAGCTTTAGAAGGCGTCAGGATGTATAGGGATAACAACTATATGCTAGACTTATTTCCCTACCTAGCCTTTACTGAAGAAGAGTATCAAAGAATATACTCTATACTACCTGATATTGAAAGTTATGTAGAAGAGATGCGAGTTAAGTTTATATTAGGTTCTGAGGATGTTGAGGAAGGTTATGATAGTTACTTGTTAAACCTCAAGGAAATGGGTATAGAAGAGGTCATAAATATATATCAGAAGGCCTATCAAAGGTATAAGGATGATATTAATGAAAAAAAATAAATTCTTCAAAAAAATATTTCTAGCCTATATAATTATAATATTTGCATATACATCAATAGCTGCAGCTGTTTTCTTTTATAAAAGTAATGAAAGTAATCTTTATCGAGTCAATAATACTCAGAAAATAGCTCTACAGCAGTTTAGGGATAATGCAGATAATAGCCTTAGAACAGCTATTAAACTTATAAATCAATTTAAAAAAGATAGTAATGTTTTGCGTTATGCCAGACATGATGTGCCGAATTATTATAATGTTACGCAAATCTATAATAAGTTAAACCAAAACTTTTTTTATGATCTAGGATTTACAATTGCAATTACTAAATTGGCGAATGATCCTGTTATTACATCATCTAGGACCTCTGACTTTGATCAGTTTCTGGAAAACTCTGGTCTCGATATGTCAGATATAGAGAGTATCAAGGAATACTTTAATGACACAGATTTATTTTATGATAGTTATTATGTACTAACAGATAAACTACCAAAAGAAGGGGACACCCTTACCATAGTAAATAGACAGAGCCCACCTTATGCCTCAGATATATACTTTTTTATATCTTTTTATACTAATGAACTCTTTCCTGAATTAAACAACAGCCTGAGTGAGGGATTTGCTATAGCTAAAGATGGTAATGTTATCACTGCATCCATTGGAAAAAAAATTGATTTTCAAGCTTTGTTTGATAGCCAGCTAATGTCAAATTTATACCAGGATAAAGGAATATCAGATGACTATGGATACGCTAAACCATATGACCGGATTGAACAGGATAATTATACAATCCATCATATCGGCTCTGAAGTTATCAAAGGATGGAAATATATATATATAACACCAGGTGATTTAAGCAGTAATAACTTACAGAGTGTGCTTGTTTTTTCAGTTCTATTTTATATTTTCCTAGCTATATTGGGTTTAGGAGTTGCATTTTTAGCTGCAAAGCACTTATATAAGCCCATACCAAATATTGTAAATATTTTAAGTAGTTCCAATGATTCTGAAATTCAGGGAGATGAATTATCTTTTATTGAGGAATCTGCTGTTAAAATTAAAAATGCCAATGAGCGGCTGAAAGAGACAATACATTTTAACAAGTTGCCTTTAAAGATTAAGTTTTTAAGTGATATTTTATATGGATTAGTTTCTACAGAAATGGTAGAAGAAAACCTTAAGAAATACAATCTAGAATATTTAAAAGATGGTACAACAGTCTGTATTATTGAGTTTACAAATTACCAATCCCTTTATGATAGTTTTTCTAAGTCTGCAATACTTGATATTGTAGACCAAATATTGATAATTATTAAAGAACAATTACAATATGTTTTAGAGTTTGAAATATTGGAGCTTAATTATAAGCGGTATGCATTAATAGTTAATGAAGAAAATCAGAACTTGATTAGGAAATTGCTCCATCCAGTACTTTCCGATATTGAAGCCAGTTTTGAATTAACAATGGTAGCAGCTGTAGGTCAACCCGTTGAATCCATATATCATATTGAAGAGTCTTTTAATGATGCCTTAACTATTTTGGAAAACAGGATTTTAACAGATAAGAAATTGACTATATCCCTGGAAGATATTCCATTAACGAAAGATAAAAGTTATTTTTATCCAATGGATTTTGAAAGGAGATTAATCCAATTTGTAACTAATGGGCAGGAGGAAGAAGCCCTTAGTACTTTAGAAAGATTACTGGATAAAAATTTAGTAAATGAACAGGCAGATAAAAAAATATTAAAGAGTTTTGTTTTTGCAGTTATTGGGACTCTAAATAGGATATATCAACAACTAGATATGACAAATAAAGAGCGTACTCAAAGGGCAAAACAAATATATGAAAAGCTTAGTAAAGGTGAAAGTACTACTAAATTGAAGGAAGAGATTATAGCTATCTTTGAAGAAATAATATTCTATGTAAACTCAGTAACTAAACAAGCAGAACAATCGTTTGCAGATGAATTAATTGATTATATCCACGATAATTATAATAAAGATATTTCCTTAATAGATATTGCAGAGGAATTTAATTATTCTACGGCTTATATTAGTACTTTATTTAAGGAACAGCTTAATGAAAATTATAAGGATTATTTAAATAATTACAGAGTCAAGATGTCTAAAGAATTTATGAAAAAGAATAAGAATTTAAAAATAAAAGATGTTGCAGGAATGGTAGGGTGTAATAACGTAAATACCTTCATAAGGATGTTTAAGAGATATGAGGGAATTTCACCAGGTAAGTATATCTCAGGGTTATAAATGATTCACATGAATAACATTGGAGGGAATATTTTATGTCAAATTTCATATATGCAGATGACGTTCAGCCTACAGGGCTTGAGCGTAATGATATATTGAATTATTGTAAACAGATAATACTTGGAATGATTAATCATATGGATGAGAATGGTTTGCCTGCATTACCTTTCAGGGACCAAGCGGAGAACTATCGATATACATGTTGTCCAGGGGAGGCTTTAGAGAGGTCGATGATAGCAGCTGCTTTTTATGCCCGAGCAGTTGGTTCAGAAAAAATAAATGGTATTAATTATATAGAGAAATGGCAGCAGGGTCTTAACTATATTACAGATCCAGGTTCGTCTGGGTACTGGGATAGTTTAGGAGAACATTCACCAATTGGTTCGCAGATTGCCACAGCTATTTTATTAGCTAGAGAGTATTTCTGGGATCCCTTAAGTGACAAAGAGAAAGAGAATATCGCTATATTTTTAGATAAGTCTGCTAGAAATGATTCCTATGATAACAACCATTATCTCTTTCATATGATACCACTTGTTCTAATTGAAGAACTTGGTATTAAATCAAACCGCTCAGAGCTGGAGACTATGTTTGAACGATGTCTAAACTGGTATCGAGGGAATGGTTGGTTTATTGATGGTTCCAATAAGGCTTACGACTGGTATAATAACCACGGTTTTCATCTTTATATGCAAATGCTATATTATTTTGATGAAGATATAAGAAATAAATATGGACGGGAAATAAGGAAGATTACTAAGGCATATTTGAAGAACTATCCATTATTATTTGATAAAAATGGTTATGCCTTACCTCAGGGAAGATCCCTTTCCTATAGATTTGTTAATTTGTCTCCTATTGGATGGATGATAGCCAATGATATGTGGTCACCTGAATTAGGACTGGCTAG
>JADQBV010000036.1:2724-7254 GCA_016278415.1 Halanaerobiales bacterium | reverse complement strand
ATTTTTTATGAAAAAAATTTTACTTGTTCTGGCGTTGATAATTGCTCTTACTCTGCCTTCTATGGCAGAACCTGAATTAAATACTGTTGCTTTTACCTGTCAGGATTTACAAAATCCATTCTTTAAACTTATGGGTGATGCGGTACGAAAAGCGGCCAGAGATATCGGTGGTGACGATGTACGTGTATTGGTTGAGTCTGGTGATAATGATTTGAATAAACAGTTCCGCCAGATAGATGATTTTATAGCCGCCGGTGCCCAGATAATCGTTCTAAATGCCTGTGATAGTGAGGGGATTGCTCCAGCTGTCAGAAGGGCCAAAGAAGCAGGTGTCGTGGTTATAGCTTCAGACGTTACAGCTGCTGGTGGCGTTGACGCAACAATGACTAGTGATAATTTTCAGGCAGGCTATATAGTAGCCAGGTATATAGCTGAGAAGTTGAATGGAGAGGGAAATGTAGTTGCAATTATTGGAGATCCAGTTTCTGCATCATTAGATAGGAAAAATGGTTTTGATGATGCAATGGCTGAATATCCCGGGATAAAGGTTTTATCAGATACTCAGAATGGTAAAGGCAGAAGGGAACTGAGCATGAACTTAATGTCTGATCTATTAACTGCCTTCTCAGAAATCGATGCAGTCTGGGGTGTAAATGATCCTACAGCATTGGGAGCAGAACTGGCTATTAAACAGGCTAAAAGAGACGACGAGATGTTCGTAGTCGGTGTCGATGGTTCACCGGATGCCGCTAAAGATATGCAGTCAGAGGATAGTATTTTTGAAGCTTCAGCCGCCCAGGACCCATATTATATGGCCTATCATGCTGTAGAGGTAGGCTGGGGTGTTATGAATGGCAAAGCTCCAGAACAGAAAACTGAATTGATACCTGTCAAACTTATTACTAAAGAAGAGGTTGCCAACGGATATACTGGCTGGGCTATACCTGAATAGATCTTATTTTACCATTTGAGGGCTGCTTTTTAGCAGCTCTCAATATAATAGTCCATAATCAACTATAAAGCAAGTCTATGTATTTTAATTATGCAAGAGGTTTTTATAATTAAAATATGATAATTATATTGACTGGGGGTGTAATGTTGAAACAGAAGGATAAATTCATTCTGGAAATCAGGCATATTTCCAAAGAATATCCAGGGGTACAGGCATTAAAAGATGTTAGTTTTGCAATAAAAGAGGGGCAGGTCCATGGAATAGTCGGTGAAAATGGTGCTGGTAAGTCTACTTTGATGAAGATATTAAGCGGTGTTGAACAGATGTCTTCAGGGGAGTTAGTGCTAAATGATATGGTGATTGACCTGGATGGTATCAGGGAAGCTATTGATTTAGGAATAAACCTGATCAGTCAGGAATTAAATATCGCTCCAGATATGAAAGTCTATGAGAATATCTTCATTGGTAGTGAAATACACAGATATGGAAAGCTCGATAGAAAGAAGATGAAGGAGGTTTCCAGAGATTTATTAGATAGTCTGGGGGCTTCATTCAGTATAGATGTCTATGCAAATGAATTGAGTGTTGCCGAACAACAGCAGGTCGAAATAGCCCGGGCTTTAAGATATAAGGGTAATATTTTGATTATGGATGAGCCCACTGCATCACTTACGGATAGTGAAACAGATAAATTATTCGAAGTTATTAATCAACTACGGGATCGAGGAATAACTGTAATATTTATTAGTCATAGACTCCCTGAAGTAATGTATATTGCTGATTCTGTAACAGTTCTGCGTGATGGTAGGTATATAGGTACTCTGGAAAAAGGGGAGCTGGATGAGGATACCATTGTAAAATGGATGGTAGGGCGAGAATTATCTGATTATTACTATCATAAGTATAATGAAGAACTACCTCAGAGTGATTATTTTGTCGTTGAAAATTACAGTGATAATAAAGAGGTTTTCGATGTATCATTTTCGGTAAAAAAGGGGGAAATAATATGTCTGGCAGGATTGGTTGGAGCCGGACGTACAGAGATGTGTAATCTTATTTTTGGAATCAATAAAAAACAGGGGGGAAGGCTTTATCTAGCGGGTAAAGAACTAAATATTAGGAATCCCTATGACGCAATAAAAGAAGGTATAGGATATGTGCCTGAGGATAGGAAGAACCAGGGGCTTTTCCTGGAATTATCCTGTGCTTTAAATGTAGTTATTAATATTGTTGATACAGATTTGATTTCAAAAAATATGGTAATAAATCATAAAAATGTCAACGAGGTTGTTCAGAAGGCTGTAGCTTCCAGAAATATTCGTACACCAGACATTGATAGAGAGGTTATGTACTTATCTGGCGGCAATCAGCAGAAGGTACTTTTGGCCAGATGGTTGGAGATCAAACCGGATATTTTAATCTTAGATGAACCAACCCGGGGTATTGATGTGGGAGCAAAGAGTGAGATATATGAATTAATAGGTGAATTATCAGTTAAAGGAGTTACAATTATTATTATATCCAGTGATTTTCCGGAAGTAATTGGAATGGCACAACGAATTCTTGTAATGCGGGAAGGTAAGATTGTATCTGAAATAAAAAATAAAAAGGAATTTACCCAGGAAAATATCCTGGCATATGCTACTGGAATAAAAGATACAGACTATCTATTTTAAGGCTAAGAAAGGAGACAAAAACAATGTTGGGGAAAAACACTCTAATAAGTTCTGAGAATAATAATAAAATAATGAAAAACATCGGAATTTTTCCGGTCTTACTTGGTTTTATTATAGTTTTTTCAATAATTTCACCAAATTTCATGTCATTCGCAAATATGATGAATATATTCAGGGCTACATCTATTAATTTAGTTATAGCAACCGGTATGACTATTGTAATTCTCACAGGGGGTATAGATCTGTCAGTTGGGGCCATAGCAGCATTGACTGCAGTCGTCGGCCTACAACTATCTTTAGGACCACTGGGTATACTGGCAGTACCGGCAGCATTACTGGTTGGTATGTCAGCCGGGTTAATAAATGGGGCATTGGTGGCATATGTGGGTTTGCCTCCCTTTATTGCTACTCTGGGAGCTATGACATATTTAAGGGGTGTAGCATTCCTTTTATGTAATGGTGTATCAATAATTAATAGTCATCTGAATTTTGCCTGGATCGGTAATAATTATTTAGGACCATTTCCCTGGTTAATGGTTATTGCAATTATGACGGTAGTTGTGGCGGCCTGGGTTTTAAAGAAAACAGTATATGGTATGAGGGTTTATGCTGTCGGGGGTAATGAAGAGGCAGCTCGTTTTACAGGAATTAAAGTTAAATTCATATTGTTATCTGTATATGTTTTAAGTGGTCTAACGAGTGCTCTTGGTGGAGTTATGATTGCAAGTAGAATGTATAGTGCTAATGGTCTGATCGGCCAGGGGTATGAATTGGATGCTATTGCAGCTGTAATAATCGGAGGTACAAGCTTCACTGGAGGTAAGGGAACTGTTATTGGTACTTTATTCGGGGCTTTGATCATTGGCGTACTAAATAATGGATTGACTATTATGGGAGTCTCCTATTACTGGCAGCAGGTTGTAAAGGGTGTTGTAATAATAATTGCTGTAACTATAGATATTTTGAGGAATCGTTATTCAGATAAATAAACAATTTAGCTTATATCAATTTGACGTTAATCATTGAATTTTACATACTTAATATTAGATTAAAAACTTTGAAATAAGAGGTTAAAAAAATGATAATATCGGGATTAGGATGTTGGGTTGTTGACTATATTTATCAAAATATAGATTTCACTTCAGAAAAGGCTAAACAATATATCAGTAAAGATGGTATTAATGGTTTAGTATTTGGTGAAGCAACTTTGATTAGTCATTTAGTAGATTATTTTAATAAGTCAGAGGCGGCAATTGTTGAAGACATAGGTGGTGAGGTAATCTCCAGAAATCTTGGCGGTGTAGCTATAATTACCACAGTAAGTGCAGCCCAGTTACTATTTGGTAATGATGACATTGATCTCTATTTTTATGCTAATCTGGCTGATAATGAATTGGGTCACTTTGTTATTAATACTTTGAAAGATACACCTTTGAAAACGGATTATATTTCTATGATAGAAGGAGAAAGTGTCTTTACACATGTTTTCTGCGGTAAAGATGAGTCTGGTGAGGTTTCCCGGACTTTTGCCTGTGCACCATCGGTTCATCCCTCAACTGCCTTACAACTGGATCAACTTGATAATAACTTTTATAACAGTAATATTAATATATTTTCCTGTATCCAATGGGAACCGGAGATATGCAAAAACTTTTCCAGGGTCTTAAGAAAGTGTAAAGAAAATAATAGTATTACTATTGTTGGCACAGCCAATGACCCTTTGAAGAGGGGTAGAGAGAAGTGGACTCTGGGGGATTCTGACCAGGTGTATAGGTATATTGATTTTCTTATCATGGATAAAGCCGAAGCCTTATATTACAGTGGGAAAGGTACTCTGTCTGCTGCTGCTTCATTTTTTAAATCATTTCCGATAGAAGGAGTATTGATTACTGATGGTATTAA
>JADQBV010000036.1:0-2624 GCA_016278415.1 Halanaerobiales bacterium | reverse complement strand
TAAGTGGTGGTATAACTTCGACTATAACAGGTGGGTTTTATAAAGAGAAATTTCCTGGTGAAAAGAAGCAGGCTATAGACAGATATTATAATAAGTATTTGAATCAATTAGGTGAAATTCCAATTTAACGCAAAAATAAAAACGGGAGTTGATACTATGACTATTGTTAATTTAAAAGAATTACTTTCTGAGGCCGATAAAGAGAATTATGCTGTTGGCTGTCATAATGTTATCAATTATGAATCTGTGCGGGGGATTCTTGGTGCTGCAGAAGAAGTTTGCTCGCCAATTATTATAGGTATTGCTCAGGTGCAACTTAAAGATGTAGATTTTTCTTCAATTATGAATATTATTGTTCATGAAGCCTCGAGGACTGTAGTACCTGTAACTGTACATCTAGATCATGGACTCGATTTTGAAACAATAAAGAGAGCTATTAATCTGGGCTGTTCTTCAGTAATGTTTGATGGCTCTTTACTTCCTCTGGAAGAAAATATAGAGAAGACCAGGGAAATTGTCGCTTATGCCCACAGACATGATGTATCAGTGGAAGCAGAAGTTGGTGAAATGGGTGTAGAGGAATCTGATGTAAGTTTTCATAAAGAAATTCATATGACTGATGTCTCCAGTGCTGTTAAATTTCAGGAAGAAACCAATGTTGATGCTCTAGCAGTTTCATTTGGTACAGTTCATGGGATTACTCGGGAACATCCGGACATAAACCTGGATTTATTAGAGAGGTTAAATGCAGGTGTAAATAGTAAATTAGTTATGCACGGTGGATCAGGATTGTCTGTTCAGGCATATAGCAATGTCATAGAAAGAGGAATTAGAAAAATCAACTATTTTAGCTATGGATATCAGGCAGTTGCCAGTAAAGTGAGAGCATTTCTTGCTGAAAATTCCGATTTGCTATATGATCAGATCTCATATTATTCCATACAGGCTTTCAAAGAGGTGTTTGCTGATGTTATGCAAACATTCGGCAGCGCAGGTAAAGTAAGATGAAGGTTTTAGGTCTTGATCTTGGTACCACTTCATTTAGTGCCTGTCTGTATGATAATACAACTAATGAAGCCTATTTTGCCAGTCAGGAAAATTCAAGTCTGTTTGTCAAGGGACTTAAGCGTGAATTTGATATCAGAAAACTCAGGACCAGTTTCTATTCTTTTATCGAATTTTTAGATGAAGGTCTGGAACTGACAGGGATTGAGGCTATTTCTATTACGGGTAATATGCATAGTTTCTTTCTGGTTAAAAACAATCAGCCTGTTAGCAATATTGTTAGCTGGCAGGATGAGAGGGTGTTGGAGACATATAAAAGGGGATTGTCATACCTTGACTATATAAATAACAGATTCGATTCCCTATTTTCCAGGTATCAATTCTCTGTTAGTTCTGGTTATGCAGTGAGTACATTATTTTATATGATAAACGATGATGATCTCGCTGTTAAAAATTCTTCAATACATTTTGCCCTTGATTTTATTATTAAAGAACTGATGGGGGATATTCCATATGACGATATTATCATTGATCATTCCATAGCACATAGCAGTGGTTTATATGATCTGATGAGAAAGGATTGGAACCTTGATTTAATCGGGGCATTGGGATATAACAATATTAAATTTCCAGAAATTGCTGAATCAGGAACGATGATCGGAAGAGTAGGGAAAGGTTTTCCACATCTGCAAAATGTACCGGTTTATCTGGGTATGGGTGATAACCAGGCTTCTGTGCTTGGTTCAATTATCGGCAGAGAAGATTGCAGCAAGTTGACAGGTTTAAAAGAGGAAAATCCCCTGATTTTAAATATAGGTACCAGTGGACAGATCTCGGCAGTAGTAAAAGAAATAAAAGGGGAATCCAATTTACTGGACTATCGTCCATTTATCGAAAATTATTACTTGCTGGTGGGAGCCAGTTTAGCAGCAGGTAAAACAATGGAGACATTAAAGAATTTAATAAAGTCATTTGCTTATAATGTCTTCAATAATGTTCTTGAAGATGAGAAAGTTTATATGATTATCGAAGAGTTAATTCAGAAGGAATCTCCTCTGCAGTTTCGTACAACATTAAATGGTACCCGTTATGATCCTCAGATGAGGGGAATCATTAAAAATATAGATCTGGATAATTTTACTCTGGAGAATATTATTACTTCTGCTGCCTATGGGATTGTTGAAGAGCTTTATCAATATTACCAGGAGATGAATATCAGCTCAGGCGGGATCGTTGGTGTTGGCAATGGATTACAGAGAAATGGTTATTTTATTGATATTATAAAAGAATTATTCGGAAATAATTTTCAATTAAGCAGTATAAAAGAAGCTGCCAGTTTTGGTGCTGCTGTATGTTCTCTGCGCAGTAAACTTTATGGGAGGCTTTTGAAAGCCTAACCTTATTCTGGGAAATTTTACCCGGAATAGGGTTTTTTCTATTTTGTGGCAGGATAATTTATTGAAAAGGAGAACTATATTGTTAAATAAGGAAAAATTAAACAAAATTTGTTAGGAGTGATTCTTTTGCAGGAATGAGTATTATATACTTATGCCTTAGCCAAAAGCCTTCATGAGAATGGTAGTTATGTTCTGGATGTCTTTGTCCCTTTTATTTTAAAG
>JADQBV010000454.1 GCA_016278415.1 Halanaerobiales bacterium | reverse complement strand
AATATCGGCGTAATCCCGAAGTGATGGATTGGGATTTGGAGCCGTTAAAAGAAGAATTTGGTATTTATGAGATTTATATTCTTAATAGTGAGCTGGAGATAATTAAAACAACATTTCCAAAGGATTTAGGTCTTGATTTTTCGGTATATTCAGGTTTTTCACAAGTATTAAGAAAACGTTTGGAAGGGAATTCCTTTGTAGTTGATCGGCTTGATTTGTCTACAAGTACAGGAGAAATAAAAAAATATAGCTATTTTCCAACTCATGATAATAAATATTTATTGGAGTTAAGTATTGAGGCTCACAGAAAATTTCCTGTTCTTAAAAATTTAGATATATTTGGGGATGCTACTAAAATTACAAAAGATTATGAAATAGTGGAAGATATATCATTCTTCAGTGTTGAACCTATAAATAAAGGAGTTGCTAAGCTAAGGAGTAGTATAGGGCCCTTTGTGAATCCTGATATTTCCGTAACTGAAAGAAAATTGGCTAGGAACTCTATTTTGAGTAATGAAGTGCAAAGTACAGTTATTAACTTAGAAGGCAATACTTATCTTTACAAATTCTTTCCTGCTTTAATTTCTGGTGAGGATGACAAAGAGCAATGGAATTCTTATGTAGTTGGAATTAAATATAATGATCGGGTTATGCTAGAAGAGATTAATAGGCATCGCAGTTTATTTCTAATTAATGCTTTTATTATGATTGTAGTTTTTGTGGTCTTTATTATAGTAGTAATATATTTATTAAGTAAGTTTGAACACCAGGCTAATCACGATCAATTAACAGGATTAGCAAATAGGAAATTCTTTATAGAGCAATTTAATAGTTTAAGAGTAAGTACAGAAAAGAATAGAAAAAAAATAGCAATTATATTTTTGGATATTGATAAGTTTAAAGAAATCAATGATAATTATGGTCATAGCATGGGAGATAAAATACTTATAGATGTAGCCCGTAGATTAAAAGAAATTTTCCGTAAAGAAGATATAATATCCAGATTGGGTGGGGATGAATTTACTATAGCACTAGACGGAATTATATCTAAAGAGGAAGCTATCAAGGCAGCTGATAAGTTGATAGAGAAATTTAAAGAACCTCTAATTATAGAAGGCAGTGAGTTTGTGATAAATGTTAGTATGGGAATTAGTATTTATCCTGAAGATGGTAAACAGTTAGAAGAACTTATTAAAAAAGCAGATCATGTTATGTATAGAGCAAAAAATGAGCAGAAGGAATACATTCTATATTAGAAAACGAATAGTATAATAATATTAGTATAATATTTTTCTTCATAGCTTGACCTTTCAACAAATGATCTGAGTGTAATAAATGAATTATTTGTAAATAAAACAAAATATTAGGCCTTTATAAAGGACTATATAGAAATGTATTTATTATAAAACTGGAGGCTACTGCCTTCAGTTTTAATTTTCTTCGTTGTAGAAAAATTGTAGTAAAGGCATTCTCATTAATAAATAGTTATTAATATGTTTCTGTCTCTTGGCGAATGATAGATATAAAAACAGAAATAAGATGATAACAGCAATAGACTTAGCCAGAAAGTTTGAAGTAGATGTTACAGTTCAGGTAAATTAAAATAACCCCCACTTTTATAGTTTTTGTACGAGTTAATCGGGATACATGACTAGCTAAAAAAGAGCAAATAATCATGTATGCTATTTTATTTGTAGTCGGATTATATAGATATACAAAAGGACTGTAAAATTTATCATATCATATAAAAATGGTGCTGAAGGAGAGATTCGAACTCTCACGTAACTTGCGGTCACATGACCCTGAATTATCAAATGTTCATTTAATCTATTGTATTATGGCATTATCCTTTCCTATATGTTGGTAACCATAGTGTTTTTCCTTCTATTAATTTCCAATGCATTTAATCTTATAAAAGGCTTTTTAATTCGTTTAGCTGTCAAATAGCTGTCAAAAGACATAAGCTTGCGAAAAAGGTAGGAGGTAGGGGGTAGGGGGACCAATTTGGGTCCTACTTTTCTAGGATTCCTTAATTAAGATCGTCCTTCTATTAATAATATATTATAAGAAATTTTAATGTCCAAATCTCTTATACTCACAGACAGTTAAACACTATATGATCTAGGATTTGTGGATTAAAACTACATAATATAGTACTATTATACCAGATATAACAAGCTTTATTATTTTAGTATTTAATCTATTTAAAATATAGATTTACCTAAATAAATTGGCGTTGATGTCAAATTAGTAGTCAATTTTTAATATTTATTTTCGAGAGTATTTACTTAATGGATTCATCAATTATTGTTTGATTATGTAGACTCGTAATTTATACTCTGTTATGCTTTTCCGCGCCCTTGCTTGTATTAGTTATATAATAAATAATATAGGACTTAATACGGCCTAGAAATCTACCAGTAGGCAATTTGCGGAGAGACTTTGATTATTATTCTATGTTGTCCATTGTAATATTATTTTGTTATTTTTTGTAAAAATAATTAATTTTATGAAGGAGTAATTCATTTCATAGACAATTATATATTAGGTGAGGTTTACGTCATTAAGTTCGTAAAAATATAGTTATTCAAAATTTGAATCAAGATATTTATAATTACTAAGTTATTTAATTACTGAATAATAAATAAATAATTAAAAATATAAAGGAGGAATATACCAATGATAAGTGTTTTGGTTAAATCAATTGTAGATGTATATGTTAAACCTAAATTAGAAGAAGTTAGGAAAGAATTGAAATTGGACAAAGAGTTAGTGGCTCATTATTTTGAGAATAGATTTAAGGAATATTTGTGTAGAGCATATGAGAAATATTCTACTATGGATACTATTGTATTTAAAAATCAACAAAAAAATATTGAAGATTTATACTTACCATTAAAAGTTAAATTAGATAGCGAGGAAGAAACTATATTTGATACTAATAAATATAATGATGATTTTATTCCAAAATATAAAAAAGTATTAATTAAAGATACAGCAGGAATGGGAAAATCCACTATTTTAAAATGGTTATTTTTGTCTAGTATTAAAGGTGAGCATGGAATTCCTATTTTTATACAATTAAGAAAGTTATCGAAAAGTAAAAGTATTTTAGATTTTATTTGCGAAAGCTTAAATCCTATAGATGAAGAAATAAATAAAGATTTTATAATAGCACTTATAAAAAGGGGAGACTTTATATTCTTTTTTGACGGTTATGATGAAATTCCTTTTGAAGAAAGAAGAAATGTTACTGAGGATTTGGAGCAATTTATAGCAAAAGCTAATAATAATTTGTTTGTAATTTCTTCAAGACCTGAACCCGCTTTATCTTCTTTTGGAGACTTTCAAGCTTTTAAAATAGAGCCTCTAGACAAACAAGGGGCATTTAATTTAATAAAAAAATATGATAATAATGGTGAACTTTCTGAAAGGCTTATTAAACAAATTGAGAAGGATTTTACCTTTAGAAATATTGAAGAATTTCTAAGCAGTCCGTTACTAGTATCACTAGTATATAAAGCTTATGAGTATAAATCTAAGATTCCCTATAAAAAACATATATTTTATAGACAAGTATATGATGCTTTATTTGAGGAACATGATCTAACTAAAGGGAGTTCATTTACAAATGAAAAATACAGTAAACTAGATATTGATGATTTTAATAAAGTATTAAGAAAATTAGGATTTATAACATTAAAACAAGGGAAAATAGAGTTTGATAAAGATAATCTTATTGAATTGATTAATCAATCTAAAGATAACGTTTGGAGAGTCGATTTTAATGCAAACGCCTTTTTCAAAGACTTAACTCGCAAGGTTCCACTGTTTGTTAAAGATGGAAATTACTATAGATGGTCTCATAAATCTATCCAAGAGTATTTTGCAGCTCGATTTATTCACTTAGATACTAATAATAATAAGGGAAAAATAATAAAAAAATTATACGAAAAATGTGATAACTATCTAAATGTATTAGATTTATATTATGACATAGATTATCCTACTTTTAAAAAAGTAATAATCTATGACTTAGCTAATAAATTTATAGAACATTTTAATAATTCTTATCAAAAAGATTTTGAAAATGTAAAAAAAGAGGAAATAGATAAAAGGAGACAATTAACTTTTGGGAAAAACATTATTATAAAAGTTGATAAAATTGATGAAGATAAATCTTCATTTACATCAGATTTTGAAAGAGTAATGAAAGAGGTAAAATCTTTCTTTTCAGACAATCCAACTCATATTGCAATTCATAGAACTATTAATCTTGAAATCTCATATACAATTATTTATGAAGGAGAATTTTATTTACCATTATTACCTATGTTATATAATAAAAGGGAAGAATTTGTTAATAAAATAAAATATGAAAAGGTTAAATTTAATTTACCTAAGCTGGATTATTTGGAAATAAATGATGACCCTAATCTTCATATTAATAAGGACGAATATTTTTCTCAAGTTAATGCTGCTTTATGTAAACAAAATGACATAATATTTAATTTTGAAAAGTGCAAAAAAGTAAAAAATAAGATGGAAAAACAGTTTGAGAAAGAAATAAGGGAAGATTATTTATTGCTGGGGTTGTAAAAGGATTCAAACTTCAGATAACAATATATTGCGATTTCATTCCTCCGTCATTTCTTACAAATCCAGCAGACCAAGATAAGAGATATAGTGGAAGCAACCGCAGGATATTAAAGAGTTTATGATCAAAATAAAGTATCAAATAAAAGGAGTGCGGTTGCCATGTTAAACACCACATTTTTTGGATTGGATGTCCATAAAGAAACAATTACTATTGCCAGGGTAAAAGGATATGCTGATGAAATCAAGATCTATGTTAGTATCAAGTATAATATAACAACATTAAAGAAGGTTTTATTCATATTTGATCAAGTGGACAATCTCAAAGTTTGTTACGAAGCAAGTTCTTGCGGTTATACCATATACCGTCATCTTAAAGATGTAGGTATAGAGTGTAATGTTGCTGCATCTTCACTTATTCCCAGGAAAACCAGGAAACCGGATAAAAACTGACCGACGCGATTCCAAAAAGTTAACAAGTCTATTAAGAAGTAATGAACTTACATTTATCTGGTTCCTGACAGAGAAAACGAAGCTCATCGGGATTTGGTACTTGCCAGGGAAAGAGTGGTAAGTGACCTTACAAGAGCAAAGAACAGAATCAAGCAATTTCTATTACGGAATAATATCATCAAACCAGGAGATATCAATTCCTGGCCCAGTAGCTTATCGTCAGTGGTTAGATTGATTAATAATGAAACTCAATCCTTAGTTTTGCAGGAATATCTGCAGAATTATGACCAGGTCAGACTACAGGTTAAGCGATTTGATAAAACTATTGAGAAATATGTTCCTACATGTTCTCAAAAGAATTCATTAAAGCTTTAAAAGGTTTCCGGGGTATTGATACAATTACAGTAGCCTCTATTGCCTGTGAAATAGGAGATATCAGGCGGATTTCAAAACCCCAGTAATTTATGTCTTATTTAGGGGTTATCCCCTCAGAACACTCAAGTGGTAATGGAAAAATTACCAAGGCAGGTAATACTCATCTAAGAAGGGTCATAATTGCGACATGTCAAAACTATAAGCTGAAGCCGAAAGTAAGCTATGCAATTAATAAAAGACAGAAGGGATTATCCCCGGTGATTAAAGATATTTCCTGGAGAGCCCAGAGAAGGTTACACAAGAAATGCTGGCGTCTGTCAGGACGTGGTAAACCTCAATCAAGTAGTAATCATAGCCATAGCTAGGGAGCTTATGGGTTTTATATGGGAAGCAGGAATACAGGTAGTGAGTAAAAAAGAGAAAAGTAGAAAAGTAGAAAAAAAGCCATGTTGCATAGAGAAATATTGGTTTTATAATAGATATTGCATAATAAAAAGTTAATAAAGAAATTAAAGTTTAGGCAAGGTGGAAACTAGACAACGATATGGAGAGACATTGATAGATAGCTTGCACTAGGATGTTAAAATTCTGAGCGTACGTATAAGAGATCAAGGCAGCTCCTGGACGTTTTTATAATGTGCTTTAATGGTCTCTAAAACCAAAGTACGCCAATAGGCTGATCTAATATTTCATTTCCGCTCTGCCAATCTATAAATAGTTATTTAGTTATTCCTTCGGAGGGATGTGTTATCTGTTTAGACGATAAACAATCAAAGAGTAAAGTTGTTTATTTACGGGAATATATTTTATTCAATGATTCAGAGGCTGTATGAGAAGAATCTTAAGAGGTAAGGGTCTTTTTCCCCAAAAACGCTTGACAGTTGCTTCCATATCAGCTATCTAAGTCTGCTGTACTTCGGCAATACGGATACGTTAAGCGACATTTTGATATTAATTATTAAATAAACAAGGAGGTCCTTAATAAATGAAAAGATTTGCAATTTTACTTGGTAGCGAAGAATATAATGAAGCAAATTCTACTGCATATTGCCATAATGATGTGAAATTATTACGAGACACACTAATTAATTATTGTGATTTTGCGGAACAAGATGTAATAGACAAATTATTAAATCCAAATGATGAAATTACTCCCAAAAAAGTTTTAGATGATATAGAAGAATTAGTAAAAAAAACACAATTTGGTGATACGATTTTATTTTATTATGCAGGCCATGGACATTATCAAAATGGGGATTCTTATTTGATCTTACCTAGAACAGAAATTAGTAATATTGAAAGTACTGCAATTGCCTTAAGAGATATAAGTGATTTATTAAGGAACAAAGGTAAAATTAATGTTAGAATATTTGATGCATGTAGATCAGGTCAGGATGTAAGATCTATATTAAATTATAAAGAATTTTCAAGAGATATATTAAATAATCTAGAATCAGGATGGATTACTATGGCTTCATGTCGTGAAGAAGGATTTTCTTATCCAGATGAAAGGCTTAAACAAGGTGTATTTACATATTATTTAAGTGAAGCAATAAGAGATTTTAATGAACAAGAGGAAATATATCCTGAAATATTAAAAATCAAGGTATGCAATAAAGTTTCTGAGTGGAGTGAAAATAATGGGATTGTACAAGTACCAACATTTAATTCGTCGATCTCTGGTAATATTGTTATTGCGAAAAGAAAAAAAGATCAAAACAAAGATCTAGAAAATACAAAAGATGTTGATAAGGAACAAAAGTCAGATATTGAGGAAAAGTTAAAAAAGGCAAGAAAATTTGATAGAATAGGGGATGATGAACACCTTAAACAACT
>JADQBV010000400.1 GCA_016278415.1 Halanaerobiales bacterium | reverse complement strand
TAGGTTTAAAACATCAAAGAATACCAGTTAAAACGCCAAATATGAATGCCCATATAGAATCATTTCATTCAATACTTGAAAGAGATTGTTATAGCATTAATGAGTTTAACAGTTACATACATGTGTATGAGGTGGTTAGTGAATACATGGATTACTACAATAATAGCTATAGACATGGTAGCCTGGGAGATATGTCACCAGTTGATTTTTACCAGGCAATTAAAGATAACAAAATTAAATCAGAAGCATTTGTAGCATAAAGTGAAAAACTAAGAACGAGTGAGTATATCAAAGATTTTCTACAATATTAAGGGGTTGGACCGTATTACTAACTGAATCAGTTAATAATTCTTCCAGGGTTGGATTAACTAATATTAAATCATATTCAAATGTACATCCCTTATTTTTTTCCTGCGAATAAACTTTAATATAAGAATTGTCATCATTGTATGGATAACAATCAACAATATTATTTGAACAACATTTATAATCATAATTTTCTTCATCATTATTTAAACCAAAAGGATAACATGATTTCCAGCGACTATTTTTCTCTCTTTTTTTCTTAACAGGGTCTAAATCCGTTATACACACAACTTTTTTCTTGATAGCATATTTACTCTTTTCTGTATCAAAAAGTTTCAAAAAGTCTTTAAAATATCTTCCACCTATATTAATAACAGATATTTGAGAATCAATTAAATCTTCACCTAGTATTTTGGCAAATTCCGGGACTAACATTTGTTCTGAAATTCCTTCAACAAATATTATACTTTTCGCAAAAAATATATCAGCTTTTGTTACATCTAAAAATCTTTGTACATAACTTTTTGATTTCTCATCCTCTTTACTATCACTGAAAACCTTACCAGGATAAGAGATTTTCATTTTGCCATTCTCTTTATATAATACTATAATATTTTCTAAATCTACTGCAGCTGTTATATTCGGAGAATGTGTGGTAATAAATATTTGTCTCACTTCATTTTGCTTATTTTCATTTAAAAATTTTAAAAACTTATACTGCATGTTAGGGTGTAAATGGGCCTCAGGTTCTTCAATTGCTAACATTGAATATACTTTTGCATTACTACCCATATAATCCCCTGATGCATTCTTTTGCATCTTTGCCAACAAAAGAGAAATATAAATTAAATTATTATAGCCTAAGCCATTCTGACTAACAGGTATTTTAAGGCCAGTTTCATTCTCAACAATTAGTTTTAATGCTGAATATAATTCGGTATCAAGAATCTTTCCATCAAAAGAAGGTTTTAGATTTTCAAATGAAGCACCTGTCTCATCAGCATATTTCAACATATGTTTCTTTCCCTTTTCCATTCTTTTCTGTAAATCACCAATCAAAGATTTGGTCTTTTTTGAAAATGAACTTCTCCTTTTCTTAAGATCATTTTCTTTTTCTTCAGTTGTCATATCCTGATCTGTTTTTATGTCATAATCAATAAAAAAATCGATAACTTCTTTTAAAAGAGAATTTCGTCCAGTGAACATATCTCTTTCAACATCTCGTATAGCTGAGAGAAATTGAAAATCAAATTTATCAATAGATTCAGTTTCAACTGTATTCTTATTTACTGGATCTCCCACATATAGTTTATATTTGTATTTTCGCAAAAAATTATATTCAATTTCATACCAGTAATCGTTAATATCTTTACTTTCTAGACCTGCTAAAGTATTTATATAATTATCAAGTTCTTTATCTGGTAAGAAAAATTTATAAGTAAATAATGCTTCATAAGGTTTCTCTATTTTAGTTAACCAGGTTGATACAGTAACTAAATCATCTGAATAATCTTCTTCATCTTCAGATTCAGTTAATTTTGCAGATATAGTGATAACTGGGGGCTCTTTTTTTAAATCTTCAATTTTTGTATTTTTACTAAAATCATGTACAGATAGTTGTTTGCTAATACCACTGCTAAATAGTAATTCTAAAGCCTTAATTATAGACGTCTTGCCTGAATTATTATGACCAATTAATACATTTATCCCGTTATTAAACTTTATAGTAGTCTCTTCTTTAAAACCTCTAAAATTTTTCAGGGAAAGTTCGGATATATACATTTTTATATTCAACTCCAAGTAAAAAATAAGATAAAATTTTATTAAAGTTCTAAATTATTATTTCAATATAAAAAATATAACACCTGCAAAAAATGCTATTATAATACATTTTTTTATTTATAATTACAATAAAAAAATCTATTGTTAATCTAAGATATTGTATAACATCATATGATATGTTACCATTCAAACATAAGAAACAAACAATAGTTTGTGGGTGATTTTATGGAGGATATGCTTCAACTGATAAGTTCATATGGTTTTCCGATGGTGGTATCCATATATCTGCTGATAAGAATTGAACCACTTATCAGGGGACTTACCAGGTCAGTAGATACATTAACAATGATGATAGCTTTACAGAGTGGTGTTAAAGCTAAAGATTTAGATAATCTAAAATCTACTATCAAAGGCAGCTCAAATGAATAGCTATGACTGAATACATAAATCTAACTAATAAGTATTGGACCCGGAAAAAGACTAATTTTGGCTTTGGTATTCAAACTTTTGGTATATCCAATTTTGGTTCATCTATTAGTCATGGTACCAGGTTGGGATTCGGCGAGTTTAGTTTTGGAAAGATAAGATTCGGCTCTGCTGGCCCTGATAGAGGTCCTACCAGTAGTTATGGTAAGATTGATAATTATCAGGGATATGAAGGAAGATTGAACAACAAGTGTATTGCAGCAAGTGGTGAACTTGCTGCAGAAGAGATTTACTGGCAGAAACATATAGACAAGCGGTCTGCCTGTATTCCCAAACCAACCAAAGTGGCAAGTCATTATCTTACTTTACGTAGAGCCAAAATTAACGGGCTAACCGCCTATATCTATTACCGCTGGAAGAAGCTTAGTGAAAATGAAAAAGCTAAATATAAAAAGATGGCCAGTGGGAAGAGAATGTCCTGTATCAATATTTTTCTGAAAGAGTATTTTGCTAACTGGGGTTTTGGAAAGAAGGGGTTTGGTTCTATCGAATTTGGTTCCTGTCACCAACCTCCTATCTTCTATGGATTTTCAACTGTTGCCTTTGGTATGGGAGCCTTTGGAACACCTTATAAAGAACCTAGGAGATTGGGCTTTGGAGTTCAACCTTTTGGTGAGATCAGATTTGGTAGTAATTTGAGGAAAAATAGGAAGCTAAGAGTGTTTAGGTAATTTATAGATGTGATTGAAACGATTTTAGGTCTGAAGTTAAATATAGATGTTAGTCTAAAAATTGATATGAAATTGGAGGTTATCATAATGACCTATATTGTTTTATGTGGCAAATGCAGACAGAAAAGTCTCTGTGAAATAGATGATATAGATAATCCTGAGGAAAGAAAGTGTTCAGTATGTGGTACAACTGGTGAAGATATTCAGATAGAAACCTCTGTTGAAGAGGCTATGCCACCTTTAGATTTAATAGCCAAAGGTATGAAACTTAAATAATTAATTATTATATTTTGAAGGGAGGTGATTACTATGGCAAAGGTTACTGGTCCTTTATTCTCACTAGATGCATCCGGTAAGTTTGCAGACTCACTGGTTTTTACCAAATGGAAAGGAATCAATACTGTTAGACAGTATGCTAAGCCAACAAATGCCAATACAGCACGTCAAAAGGCTGTTCGTAATTCCTTTACTGCTGCCAGTGCACTTTATCAGAACCTCTTAGGTGCTGATAAGGAGGCCTGGAAACTTAGGTCTGCTGGTCTGCCAATGAGTGGTTATAATGCCTTTATGGGTATAGCTGTTCAAACATTAATGCAGATGAGGACATTTACCTTGATCAATGAGGTTCAGGTAGATAATATTAGTTCCAATTCTGCTCAGATTAAAGTAACTGCCAGTGAAGACGGGGAAGCACAATTACTATATGGAGATAATCCAGGTTCATATTATGACTCTATCCCTATTAGTTTAGTTAAGGATGCTGAGGTAACTGTATCATTAAATGACCTGCTTGCAGCTAACAATTATTATTTCAGAATTGTTCAGGATGCTGTTTTACTTGATGTTCCTGAGAATCTTATTGTTAATAAAGAAGGAAGCCCTGGCACTACAGTATATGGGTATAAGATTACTGCTTTAAGTAAAGCAGGTGAAACACTGCCCTGTGCAGAGGTTACCATCAGTGATGGTAACGGTGTACTGGATGAAGTTAATTTCAATAGTCTCAACTGGGACCCTGTTGAAAATGCTGTTCAATATGCAGTTTACCGTACGACTTCTGAAGGTGAACCTGCCTCAACTGGTAGAATAGCTCTAATCAATGATACCAGTTTTGATGATACTGGTTTAGAGGCAGATGGTAGTGAACCTACTGAGAATACTGCCCGGGATCATAAAGGTGAATCTGGTGATTACAACTTTATGACCCTGTAGCTATGTTTTAGTGTTGGTCAACAAAAAGACCGTTTATACGGTCTTTTTGCTTTACCATGAAAGGAGATTGATTGGTATGCCCAAAGATGATACTACAAGATTAAAACTTAAGAATCCATCTACCGGTGAATTTGATTGGGATAAAAGCTGGTGGGAAAATACAAATATCCTGGATAAACATCCAGGTATCAAAGTCGTTACCTCTTCTACTCTACCTGAGAAACCCTGGGTTGGACAATTTGTTTTTAATATTGATACTCATAGTTTATTAGTCTGGAATGGCTACAACTGGGTAGATCAATCTTCAGGTATGTTTGATTATGTCCAGGCCGGTGAAGATATTCCTGCTGGTAAGGTAGTTTATATGGATACTGATGCTAAGATTTATATGGCTGATTATAATCTTCCGGAAGATTATAAATTACGTGTACTGGGAATTAATATTAATGAGATTAAAGCTAATGAATCTGGACTGGTTAAACGTAGTGGTTTAATCAAGAATCCTCAATGGGAGTTAACGGCTGGTCAGGTATATTATCCTGGTTTGAATGGTGATATTACAGATAAAATTTTTAAGAAGAATAAATTAAGCTTATCTGTTGGTGTTGCTTTTAGTTATGATTCTTTATCTATCAGGATTACCCCTGTTTAGTTTTTAGTTATAACTAATTAGAATTATAACAATTAAAAAAAGGGGGGATAATAGATAAAAAAGTATGAAAACCCCCCATAATTAATTATTTAATTTTTATATAAAGCGCTATAGCCAGTTCCATAATAAGTGGCTTCTGCTGAATTAGAATCAACATTAATTTGTTCTAAATATGTTTCATACTCCCTGGCCCATTTAATTTGATCATATGGTTTTTCGTATCCTGTAGGAGTCATGGCAATAAATATAGTCGTCTGATTGCCCTGACCAAAATCCTCTAGTTCAATGGTAGCCTCATTGGAATTCTCTTCATGATTTATTTCAGCATCATTATAATATCCTGCCGCATCAACAAAAATCCTATCAATAGGTATCGCAGTTGTTAATTCGATTTCTGTATCTGTGGCATCCTTGTTACCATTATTCTTAATTATTATTGAACTCCATAAGTAGTTGCTATTATTTATATCCTCTGCCTCTTCTGATGCATCCTCAAACTCTGTAGAGAATCTTTCTGGGCCTCCAGCAACATGATAAAAAGCAAATTTCGGTACCTGAACAGCATTAGTGTTTTCCTGAGCCATATTCTGGGCTCCATTGGCTATATTAAATAACCAGATAAGAACCAATACTAACAGTGCAATTTTGCTATAGTGTTTTAAAGATTCCTTCCAGTTATTCTCTTTTTTATCTTGATAATCTGACATAATATCACTCCTTCTGGGATTTTATTAAAATCAGTAGAATTATTTAACTATTAAAGATATCCCTATACACCCCCCTATATAATTTATTATGTAAGTTAGCCCTTTAATCTAAATAAAAGTATTGACCTAACTTAATATTTATTATATTATAAATGTAAACATTTTGCAAACTTATTTATTATTTATTTACATATAATAAGTAAAAAAGGATTTCTTTTGTGAATCTAGAAAATAGGAAGTAAGAATAAATATATTAATTGTAAATATAAAGGATGATGAAAATGAATCTTCATAATAAAAATATCTTACTAATCGAAGACGACAAACACATTTATGAACTGATTAAAGCAATGTTAAAATCATATAAGACCAATCTGGTACTAAAAAAAGATGGGGAGGCAGGATTAAAAGCTGCTTTATCAGGTAAATATGATATTATACTACTCGATATTATGCTACCAGAAAAGGATGGCTGGGAGGTATGCCGTGAGATAGACAGTTCTAAAGTTACTACCCCGATAATAATCCTTACCGCAAGAGTTGAAGAAGCTGATAAGGTTTTAGGTCTGGAATTAGGTGCAGATGATTATGTAACCAAGCCCTTTAGCCCCCGGGAGTTATTAGCCAGGATTAAGGCAGTATTGAGAAGATTTAATAAAGCAGCAGAATTAAATAATAAAAGACAATTAACCTTTCCTCAAATTAGTTTAACTATAGACCTTAGTGGTCATAACATCTTTTTAAACGATAATAAATTATCGGTTCCTCCCAAAGAGTTTGAACTAATAGTTCTACTGGCTGAAAATGAAGGAACTACTTTTTCACGTGAGGACTTACTAAGTAAGATCTGGGGTTATGACTCAGCAAAAACAAGAGATTCAAGAACTATCGACGAACATATAAAACGATTAAGAAAATATTTTAGTGATGCGGGCTTAGAAAACAACCCACTAAAAACAGTCTGGGGGATTGGTTATAAATTTGATATAGATGGTGGTAATAATGAAGTTTAATAGGGATAGTTTTTTTGCTAAATTATTAATATCTCATTTAACGATTATTCTTATTTCTTTATTAGTTCTGGGGGTAATTTTTGCCTATCTTGTTGTCAATTATTATTCTGGTTTAAAGGAATGGGAGGCGACCAATAATATTCGTCGTATAGCTCACCTGGTCAGCAGAAGTATTTCAGAGAATGCTTTAACGCCCGCAGCTATAAAAAACAGTACTGATAAAATTGATACTATCTCTCAGTCAACTGATATGGAGATAGGTATTATTAATGCAGAGGGAAAGTTGCTCTTTAAATCAACAAATATCAGACAGTTTAATCTACCAATGGAATTGGAAGAAATAGATAGTATGCTAAAAGGTAGTAAGGTTACTAAAAAAATATTTGGTCCTGAAGATAATTATCTACTGATGATCTTTCCACTAATAAAAGAATCAAATGACTTAATTCTGGGTCCGGCCAGATCACATGATAACCAGATTGTAGGTGGAATTATCATCCAGACACCCCTTGACAGTTTCTCTACAACTGTCAAAAATA
>JADQBV010000027.1 GCA_016278415.1 Halanaerobiales bacterium | reverse complement strand
ATATTACCCGTTATGGTGAAGATATTTATCAAAAAGCAGCTTTGACAGATTTAATTGAGAGATTGATGAACAATAATGATATCAAATGGTTACGCTTGATGTATAGTTATCCTGAGAATATTACAGATGAATTAATAAGTCTAATTGCAAATGAAAGTAGAATTTGTAACTATCTTGATTTGCCTATTCAACATTCATCTGACAAAATAAGAAAATTGATGAATAGGCGTGGAACTAGAGAAAATTTAATGAATTTAATAAATAAGCTTCGTAAACGTATACCTGATATAGCAGTTAGAACTTCCTTAATTGTTGGTTTTCCTGGTGAGAGCGCAGAGGAGTTTCAGGATATGGTGGATTTTATTAAAGAGCTTAAATTCGATAGACTTGGCGTATTTAAGTATTCGCGTGAAGAAGAAACCGCAGCTGCTAAGTTTACTGATCAAATCTCCGAACAGATAAAAACTGAAAGATTCAATAAGATAATGGAAATTCAGCAAAAAATATCGTATAATAATAATCAGAGATTCCTTAATAAAGAAATAGAAGTGATAGTAGATGAAGTTGATGGAAATAATATCATAGCTCGTACCCAATTTGATGCACCTGAAATTGACAATCAAGTCTATATCCCTGCTAAAAAAATTAGCGTTGGTGATATAATAAAATGTAATATACGGGAAGCTTATGAATATGACTTAATAGGGGAGTTAAAAAATGAATTTACCAAAGATGAATCTGGCAAATAGGTTAACTATTTTAAGAATAGTCCTTATTCCTATGTTTATGTTCTTTCTATTGATTAATAATGGTAATAGTTTTTATTATAAATTATTTGCTTTAATAATATTCAGTGTTGCTGCAATAACAGATGGTTTAGATGGTTATTTTGCTAGAAAACAACAGCTTGTAACTACATTTGGTAAAATCCTTGATCCCTTAGCAGATAAATTGTTAATATCCTCGGCATTGATATCATTTGTTGCCATGAAAGAGATATCCGCCTGGGTAGCTATTATAATTATTGGACGCGAACTTGCTGTAACTGGATTGCGTGTGATTGCAGCTAGTGAAGGGATTGTAATAGCTGCTAGTAAATGGGGGAAATGGAAAACAGGCTTGCAAATTTCTGCTGTTATAGCGATGATTATAGACCCTGAAATAATTAACTTACCTTTTTACCTAGCTGATATCCTGTTATGGTTAGCTGTTTTTGTGACGATTTTATCTGGAATAGATTATTTTAAGAAAGCAAATATAGATTTTTTTAAAGAAGAGAATGATTAATATATTTCTCTTTTTTTTCTTCCAAAGATTACAAATGTTATCTCCTGGAAACTTAAGTCATAGGGTGTTATAATTAAAGAAGAATTGATTTAGAGCTTGTGTCAAAAAACTTTAGTGAAATAAATTTGGTATAAATATTATAATATGAATGGAGGATAAAAAAATGGAGTTTAAGGGTTTTAGAATAAATATTATAATTTTGGTAGTAGTTGTAGTTCTTGCACTGTTTTTTTCTGGTCAATATCTATTTAAAATCTATAATATTGATAAACCGATAAAAAGTGAAATACTTGCATTAGAAGAGGTTAATGATGTAAGTATTATCGATAATAATGATAAAAAGGACCTTTTAATAGACTTTCATTCAGGTATAGATTTTTATGAATCATATCAAAAAGTTCATCAAATTATGCAAGATAAACTAGGTAATAAAAGTGGTAATATATTAATTTCGGAAAATAATCAGAATAGTAAAGAACTAGCTGAGGTTTATTACAAGTTACACTATGCTATATATCAGGGTATAAATACAGGTTATTTCCTTGAGATGGAGAAAAATATAGAATCTATTGTTGGGATGTATAATATAGATAGTCATAAAATATGGGTAGATAATAACGCTATATATATGCAGTTAGATAATAATGATAAGTCATTATATAAGAGAATTGTTTTTAATAATAATTTAGTAAATATAGAAGGAGGTGGCAGCATTGGTTAAAGAACTAGGTCTTGGATTGATTGTTGCTTTGTTAATTATAATGACTGTTCAAGGATTTAATATATTGCCATTAATATTTATAGGCTTTTTAGCATTTTTCATGTGGCAGATGTTATCCCAGGGCGGTGTTGCAGGCATAGCTGGTACGACTGGAAAAAGTTCTGATTCCGATAAAAAGGTACCTTCAATAGAATTTAAAGAAATCGGGGGACAGGAGTCTGCAAAAAAAGAACTTGTGGAAGCCCTTGAGTTTATTAAGGATATCCAGGGTATAAAACATATGGGTATTAGAGCTATTAAAGGTATATTATTGAGTGGCCCTCCAGGGACTGGTAAGACAATGTTAGCTAAAGCTGCTGCACGTTTTACTGACTCAGTTTTTATTGGGGCATCTGGTAGTGAATTTATCGAAATGTATGCTGGCCTAGGAGCCAAAAGGGTACGAAATTTATTTAAAGACGCCCGTCAAACTGCTAAAAAAAGTGATAAGAAAAGTGCTATCATTTTTATAGATGAAATAGATGTTTTAGGTGGTAAACGTGGACAAGTCAGTAGTCACATGGAATATGATCAGACCTTAAATCAGCTCTTAGTAGAAATGGATGGTCTATCTGTTGATGATGATGTTCAGGTTTTAATTCTTGCTGCTACAAATAGAATGGAAGTACTTGATCATGCCTTACTAAGACCAGGTCGATTTGATAGAATCGTAAAGGTAGACTTACCTGCAAAAGAAGGTAGATTAAGTATCCTTAAGATTCATACAGCAAATAAACCCTTAGCTGATGATATTGATTTAGAGCAAATTGCTCGAGAGACATTTAGATTTTCTGGGGCACATTTAGAGAATTTAGCAAATGAAGCAGCTATTTTTGCTCTTAGGGAAGAAAGTAAGGTAATTACAAAAGAACATTTTATGGAAGCTATCGATAAAGTGATAATGGGTGAAAAGTTAGATAGAAGACCAAATGAAGAGGAATTGAAAAGAGTGGCTATTCATGAGACTGGTCACGCATTGATAAGTGAGGTCATGAATCCAGGATCTGTATCAACAATAACTATCACCTCGCGTGGAAAAGCACTAGGATATGTAAGACATAACCCTACTGATGATGTATATCTACAAACAAAAGACTATCTTGAGAAACAAATCAGTATCGCTATTGCAGGTTCTGTAGCGGAGCAGGTATTACTTGATGATAAGAGTACTGGTGCAACAAGTGACTTTGAGCAGGCCATCAAACTTGTTAAAACTATGGTTGTATCGGGAATGACAGGCCTTGGTGTTGTAGGAGAAGATTCATTGCCAAAAGAACTTTTACACCAGGAAATGACTAATATATTAAAAACTATCGAAGAACAGGTATATGAAATTGTATCAGAGCATAAAGAACTCATGCTTAGTGTTGCAGATGACCTAATAGAGTCAGAACGTTTTTCTGGTGATCAGCTTCGCGATTTATTAAAGGTAAAAAAAATTGCATAAACAAATGAAAATAAGAATAGTACACTATGAAAACTGTATCATACAATTATAATATTTGTAGAAAATAACTACTTGATCATTATAAATTTATATTACTATGTATAAAAATATAGACATATGTTATTCTATTTGAAAACTTATAAGCCACCCTATATAAAGGAGTTAACTCTCTATTATATAGGGTATTTATATTTGAAAATACTGCCAAATTATCTATGAATGGAATGCAGTTCTTCTAAAATTACTAATTTAATTTAATATTTACAATTATATTTGCTATGTTATAATAAACTTAAATTAAATTTTTTAATCTATTACTTCAAAGATATATCGTTAAGTAGAATAGATATAATTTTATTATTAGAAAGAGAGGGAAAAGATGATAGTTGAAATAATTTCTATTGGTACAGAAATTCTTTTAGGCGACATAGTTGATACAAATTCACAATACCTTGCAGGTAAATTAACTAACTATGGTTTTGATATACACTTTATTACTTCAGTTGGTGATAATAGGAAAAGGGTATTTGAAGCTATTAAACAGGCAACAGAAAGGTCTGATATTGTTATTACTACTGGTGGTCTTGGACCAACAGATGATGATATTACTAGGGAAATAATAAGTGACGTAACAGGAAAAAAACTACAATTAAATTCTGAATTGTTGAGGGATCTTGAAGATTTATTTGAACATAGAAAATATAAGATGACCAAAAATAATAAAAAACAGGCATATCTTCCAGACAGTGCAATCGCTTTAAAAAATGAATTAGGAACTGCACCTGGTATTCTCCTAGAGATGAATGATGCTGTAATAATTGCTATGCCTGGGGTACCCCGGGAAATGAAAAATATATTTAGGAATGAAGTAATTCCTTATTTAAAGAATAAAAATAATCAAATAATTAGATCTAAAACTTTAAATTTCTTTTCTATAGGTGAATCTAGCCTAGAAATGAAAATAAAAGATATTCTTGATAAACAGTTAAATCCTACTTTAGCATTATTAGCTGGAACTGCTGAAGTTAAGATAAGGATTACAGCTAAAGGTAATTCAGAAAAAGAAGTCTTTCGGTTGATTAAAGAGGCCGAACAGGAAATACGCGAACGAGTTGGTGAATATATATATGGAACAGATGATCTAGGCTTCCCCAGTATTGTAGGTGGGCTTTTAAGTAAGAATAGCCTTACAATATCACTAGCAGAATCTTGTACTGGAGGACTTGTAGGTAATCGTATTACTGATATACCAGGTAGCTCTCAATATTTTATGGGTGGACTGATAGTATATAGTAATCAAGCTAAAATAGAACAACTTGGAGTAAAAAAAGAAACATTAGAGAAATATGGTGCTGTTAGTAAAAACACAGCTGAGGAAATGGCAGTAAATATACGGGAAATAATGAAAACAGATATTGGAGTATCTTTGACTGGGATTGCTGGACCTGGTGGTGGAAGTAAAGAAAAACCCGTTGGCTTAGTATTTATAGGTTTAGCAACTGGACAAAAAGCAAAAGTGTACAAACTAAATTTACATGGTGATAGGGAATGGAATAAATGGATTAGTTCACAATATGCCTTATTTTATGTATATAATTACCTTATGTCAAAAAAGGATTTTACTTAAGGTACATAGAATATATTTATTAGGGAGAAAATTTAAAGTTGTATATTAATATTAATTAACAATGTACGTTAAAAGAGGGGGGAAAACAATAATGAAGAGAAAGATTGTTGTTTTGACTATTGTTACTGTAATGTTATTTAGCTCAATCATAGTTTTTGCTGATAATGACATGCTTGTTGAGGGAATTACTAGTTATTATAGTGGTGAGTATAATCAGTCGATAAATGAATTCAAAGAGTATTTAAAAGAAAATAAGCAATATAATGTTGATGCATTATATTTTCAAACACTTGCATATATAGAGTTAAATCAGGTAACAAGCGCAAAGAAAAACATGAAAATATTAAATGAAAATGGATATAATTTTGGAATAATTAATTGGAAATTAGGCCAATTGTATCTTAATGAAGATGGTTATTATGATAGTCCATTTTACAATGAAGCTAAAAGAGAATTAGAATTAGCTAAACAATTGGGTATATCATCATCAGGTTTACATAGTGATTTAGCTGCTGCATACCAGGGACTGGGTAATTTTGAAAAAGCCGCTAAAGAATATGAACTAGCTATAAACAAAGATGCTGTAGTAGGAGATTATATTAATCTGGCAAGATTGTATAAAGAAATCGGCAAATTGGATCCTGCTCTAACAATATATAAGAAGGCTATTGACGAAGCCCCTAATAATTCTTCTATATACTCAAATATGGGTGATATTTATTTGGAAAAAGGGCAATATCAAGATGCCATCGAGATATTAAATAAAGGAGTAAAACTTGATAATTCTCTTCTTGCTCTCAAGACTAAGTTGGCTAAGGCATACTATCTTAATAAAGATTATGAGATGGCTAAAAAGTACTATACTGAGGTTGTCAATACTAATGAAAATATATATCAAGGTTACTACTATTTAGGAGAAATTTATCATAAAGTCGAAAAAAATATTGAACTTGCCATTAACTATTATGAAAAAGCAGTTAGTTACAATAAGAACTATGTAACTGCCTATTTATCATTAGGTGACCTGTATCTAGATCAAGATGAAACATATAAGGCTATGGCACAATATCTAAAGGCATTAGAAAGTAATCCTAACTTCCCGGATGCACATTATCATCTTGCTTTAGCTTATCAAAAAATGAATATGAAACAGGCAGCTATTGAAGAGTTAAGAAAGACACTACATTTAGATTCAAGTAATAATAATGCTAGATTACTATTAAATAAATTACAAGCCGAATAGTATTAATAAATCTTTAAGGAGTTAATATTATGTCCATACGTTTATTTATTGCTATAGATATAGCTGATGATAAAAAAAAATTAATAAATGATAATATTAGTCATCTTAAAGATGAATTAAATAATGAATTAAAGTGGATTCAAGAAAAAAATATGCATATTACTCTAAAATACCTTGGTGAGACCAAAGAAGATTCTGTTCAAGCCATTATTAAAAAGATGAACTATATTATAGAAAATACACAGCAGCAGTCTGTAAAAATTGAAGGGATTGCTGCTTTTCCTCGTTTAGATTATCCACGAGTTATTTATATCGGTCTAAAAGAAGGAGCCAATGAGTTAAGTAAATTACATTCACTATTAGAAAATGAATTATTTTATCTGGGATTTAAGCAGGATAAAAATAAATATACGCCTCATATTACAATTGCTAGAACACGACATGACACAAATATCAAACAGCTTTCTATTGGATTAGAAAAATGTATAAAAGTATCAGAGAATAAGGATCTTTTAGGGATAAATATATTAATAAAAAAGATAAGTTTAATGAAAAGTACCTTGACAAATGAAGGTCCTATATATAAAGAAATACATTCTGTAATCTTAAAAAATAACTAGTATGAAAGTTTTATGATAATAATTTTTTGGAAAAAAATGAAATTGCACTTGCAATTTGTGAACTAATGTTCTATAATAAGATTAGAACAAAAGTTTGTTTTTGATTTTAGAAATTTCATATCTTTGTGAGAGGTGAGTTTAAATGGCAAAAAGTGATAAAGAACAAGCTCTGGATATTGCGGTAAAACGGATTGAGAAACAGTTTGGACAAGGGTCAATCATGAGATTAGGAGAAACAACTGCTCTAAATATAGAAGCAATTCCTACAGGGGCATTACCATTGGATGTTGCATTAGGGGTTGGGGGTGTTCCTCGTGGAAGGATAATCGAATTATATGGTCCCGAATCATCAGGTAAAACAACATTAGCCTTACATATTATTGCAGAAGCTCAGAAAA
>JADQBV010000194.1 GCA_016278415.1 Halanaerobiales bacterium | reverse complement strand
TCCTTTTTAACCGGGACTGACTCACCTGTAATAGCAGATTGATTTACCTCACTATTACCTTATGTTATTTTACCGTCAACGGGTATTTTTTCACCCGGCCTTACAATTACTTTTTCACCTACCTGAACATCTTCTGCAGCAATCTCCTCTTCTTTTCCGTCTCTGATAACTATTGCTGTATTTGGTACCAGATCCATTAATCCCTTGATTGCATCCCTGGTTTTACCAACTGTTTTACTTTCCAGATATGAGCCAAAAGCAAACAGAAAGGTAACAGCAGCCGCCTCCCAGTACTCTCCTATAATTATTGCTCCAATTGCAGCTATGGTTACCAACAGATTTATACTGACAACCTTCATCTTTAAAGTGTTATAGGCATTTACAGCGACCTGATAACCTGCAATAATACTGGCAATTACCATAGATACATCGAATATCAATGGGTCAAAATTTAGTAACTTACTCAACCAGGCTATTAATATTAAACTACCTGATGAGATAACTATCTTTACTTTTTTCTTCATTAGCTAACACCTCCAAATATAGTTCAAGAAAAACATACCCGTGTAAACATCGTAACAAATATTACCAGGTTCTTTCTATAAACATTGTACCAATTATTATCATATCCTTCTATGATATAGATCAAATTTTCCAGATTAATTTCTAAAAAAGGATATCATACCTTTTTATTGAAAACGCTAAATGAGTAGGCAAGAAAAGGCAGTGTTATACATAAAAAAAGCTTTCCCACCGATTCAGGTAGAAAGCTTAATTTATTAACAAATATTGTTATAATCTAGATAAGAGACGGATTATATTCAATTAATGTTACAATATGTATTTTAAATTAGAGCTGCCAGGAGATAAAGTATAGATGAAATAATTACACCTATAATTCCATAACCCAACTGACTGTTAGCATGTTCCTTGACGCAACGAGGCAAGCCTACGTGGATTCCTTGTTCCTAGAAACGAGCCTTTATACATTTAACCTCGAGGATTAAGTGTAAACTGGTCTTACAGTTTCTCCAAAGGCTTAAAATCCCGTACGCCCTACGGTACTGACGATTAAGGACTTCTGATACCTTGAATATTTTATGCAACAGAGGAGCTTGGTTATCGCTTTTAATTCCTGTCTCAACTCCATATATTCAGTTGTTAGATTTACCTTAACTTATCTTTAATATATCATACTTTCAAAACAATGTCGAATTGTTTTGAAACTAGCACTTACATCCTCCGCTTCTTTTATATTATTACTTTCTATATTTTTAACTATTAGATTACTACCAACAGTAAGTGATCTATTAAATATAAAACCTATTAATAATACTAATATTATTAAAGATATTATATAAAGAAAAATAGATTTCAAGGAAAACACCTTCCTAAATAATTACCAGATTGCAAGTAAAATAATGTTTTGATTTCTTATATTAAATTAAAATTTTCTATATTTTACAGATTATTATTTTTATCCTTTTTTAACCTAAATATGTTTGCTGATATTCTTCTCATGGTTTTATTAACTGATTCCAAACCCTTCACATTCTTCTCATATTTTTTTTGGAATTCTTTTCTGGCATTATCTATCTTCGTCAGATTTCTATCTCCTGCTTCCATAGCTATTAATTTCTCTTCACCCAATCCATCAATTTTCTGTTTTCTATATTCATCTAATAGAGCCTTACCTTCTTCAGAAGAATATAATAACTGACCAAAGTCTGGATTCATCTGAAATAATTGTCCTAACAGTTGTTGGATATTTGCATATTGGTCTAATTCACTCCTGCTAATTTCTTCTCCATTTACAACTGCCGCAATTTCTTTGCTTTTTTCAACATCTTGATTCTTTTCAGCAGCCATTACAAATGTACTAATTAATAGAACTAGTGCTACAAATACTAATAAAACTTTGCTTTTCATTTAATAGAACTCCCTTTCCTTGATGTTTTCCTCCTATTTATATTTGAAAGACTACATATTTGATTATATATTCATATTTTAGGTAGTAAGAATATAAAAATTTAATCCCTACTACCCATTTATAAAATTAAAGGAGGTAAAAAGCAGCCCGATGATTAAACCTTTGCCAGTATCCTCTTTTTGATCAATACCAACCCTCCATGAATTGCCCTATTTTCCATAGAGTTAGATATAAGACAAACAATATTATCACAAAAATACTTTCTAGCATAAACTCACTCCTATTATAGGAGAATTTCAGGGCAAAATTTTCACCCTGAAGATTCTAACCAAACCATATTTTCTTATAAAAAACTCTCTAGTATTTCATATCTCCTTATTACTCAATTAGACATTACGAGTAATTCTCATGGCATTAAGCACAGCCAGTATGGCTACACCTACATCTGCAAATACTGCTTCCCATATAGTTGCCATACCCAAAGCTGCCAGGACTACAAAAAATCCTTTTACAGCTAAGGAAACAGTAATATTTTGCCAGACAATTCTCTTTGTTTTTCGAGCAGTCTCAATAGCAGTCACTAATTTTGATGGTTCGTCTGTCATTAATACTACATCAGCGGCTTCTATTGCTGCATCGGAACCTAAACCACCCATAGCAACACCAATATCAGAACGGGCCAGAACTGGAGCATCGTTAATTCCATCACCGACAAAAATAAGTTTATCATTTTCATCTTTATTATTTAATAATTCTTCAACCTTCTCAACCTTCTGGTCAGGTAATAACTCAGAATAGTAATTATCAAGTCCAAGTCTAGCTGCAACCCTCTCAGCAACAGCCTTACGGTCACCTGTTAGCATTGTTAAATTCTGGATACCCAGCTTTTTCAAACCTTTAATAGCTTCAGCTGTATCAGCTTTTATCTCATCAGTTATAGTAATATAACCGGCATATTTTTTATCAATTGCTAAATAAACAATGGTACCATCTTCATCTGCTTCCTGGCAGTCAATATTCTCTTTATTCATCAATTTAATATTACCTGCAAGTACTTCCTGGTCATCAATTACAGCCCTAATACCATGACCAGATATTTCCTGATAATCATCTATCTTGTCAGTTTCTATATCCTGTTCGTAGGCCTCCAGAATAGATTTTGCAATAGGATGTGTGGAATGGCTTTCAGCATAAGCAGCCTTAGCGAGTATCTCATCTTTTTCAAATCCATTATATGACTCTACTTTACTAACAGAAAATTCTCCCTTTGTTAGAGTACCGGTTTTATCAAAGACAATTTCTGTCACATTATTCAAAGCCTCCAGGTAGTTTCCACCTTTAACCAGTATTCCCTGACGAGAAGCCCTTCCTATTCCCCCAAAAAAGCCTAGAGGTATAGATACCACAAGTGCACAGGGACAGGAAATAACCAAGAATATTAGGGCACGGTAAAGCCATTCAGAAAAAGTAGCTCCTGGTAAGAAAAGTGGCGGCAATACTGCCATAGCAAGTGCGGCATATACTACTACAGGTGTATAATAGCGGGCAAATTTGGTAATGAATTTTTCTGTTGGGGCCTTTTTCCCACTAGCGTTCTCTACCAGTTCAAGTATCTTAGCTACAGTTGACTGCCCGTATTCTTTATTTACTTTGACAGTTAATAAGCCATTTTTATTTATCATTCCACCCAAAACATCTTCACCTGGTTCTACCTTACGGGGAACTGATTCTCCTGTCAGGGCAGATGTATCAAGCATTGAACTACCTTCCAGCACCTCTCCGTCAAGTGGAATCTTTTCACCAGGTTTAATTAGAATAACATCACTAATTTGAACATCTTCTGGATCAACTCTTTGAGTTCCATCATCAGTTTTTAAATTAGCATAATCAGGTCGAATATCCATTAAGCTTTTAATTGAACGGCGGGATCTATCGACTGCCTTCTCCTGAAACATCTCTCCGACCATATAAAATAGCATAACAGCTACACCTTCAGGAAACTCCTGAATTGCAAAAGCACCAATGGTAGCAATTCCCATTAGGAAATTTTCATCAAAAACCTGGCCTCTTTTAATATTTTTGTAAGCAGCCATTAATACCGGACCACCTATCAAGAGATAACTGGAACCATATAAAATCCATTCAATAAAAGCTGGCATCTCAGCTACTTTGGTACTAATAGCTGGTATCTCAAATAGAATAATAGCTATAACAAAAAGTACTACTCCAGGCCAGAAACGTCTTTTCATATAGCTATTTTCTTCTTCAGTGCCATGGTTATAATCTTGAGCATGACTGTTATCATTACTATTTTCCTTATTTGCCTTACTTTCTGCTTCCCTGATAGTAAGACCAGGCTCAATTCTATCTGCAATCTCCTGTAATTTTCCCCTAAAGGATGAGTTATCAATATTTTCACCTTGAATAGATATTTTACTGGTAGCAAAGTTTAGTTCTGCCTTTTCTACCTGAGGCAGGTCATTTACTGCTTTCTCAATTTTTCCAGCACAATTAGAACAGGTTAATCCTTCAAGAATATATTTTTGACTATATTCTCTTATCTTTCCGCTTCCCTGTTCTACAGTAATACCACTTTCAATTTGATCAACTAACTCTTGTAACTCTTTAGTCATATTTTCAACCTTATCACTATTACCTTCAATTAAGATTTTACTTACTGCGAAATTCATCTCTGCTTCCAGAACATATGGAAGCTCCTGAACCGCCTTTTCAATCTTGGCAGCACAATTAGAACATGATAAACCATTGAGTATATATTTCGCCTTATATTTACTTTTTACTAATGTTGCTTCTGTCATCCTTACCCCTCCATTTCAACATATCATAATATAGTATAAGTATATGTTCATTTGAATGATTGTTCATATATAGTATATAAACAATATTTAATTTTGTCAAGAGATTTATCAGATTTTTTTCATTTTTTTAGATCAAAAAAACAGTAACATTGGCCTGACTTAATATAATTGACCTTTTACTCAATTAATCAGGTTATTACTGTTTTATATTGTTTAATACCTTAAATTTTGTTACCTCAAGCTTAATTATCTTAAATATGATAATGGATTAGTTGGTCTACCATTTACCTGTACTTCAAAATGCATATTAGGACCAGTGGTTGTCCCTGTATTCCCTGATTTAGAAATTAACTCTCCTCTACTGACCCACTCTCCACTTCCAACCAGTAGTTTTGAATTATGACCATATAATGTTCTTAGTCCCTTTTGGTGCTCGATAATTATAGTCTGTCCATATCCACGAGCCCAGCCGCTATAGATAACCCTTCCATCACCCGCTGCTCTAACTTGAGTTCCTATATTGGCGGCATAATCCAGGCCTTCATGCATCCTACCCCATCTTTGACCAAAAAAAGATGATATGCGGGCATTTATTGGTTTTATGAATAGTCTTTCCAGGCGATCCTGATAACCAAATTCCGGCTTTGCTCCGGGTAAAATAAGCATCTTACCGGGATAAACCCTCTCAGGGTCAGCAATTTGATTGCTTTCAATTACCCTTTCTATACTTATTTCAAATTTATCTGTTATAAGGGAGAGATTTTCACCAGGCCCTATTTTATAGATGATTCCTTTAACAGGCAGGATCTTGATTACTTCCCCTGGTTTAATTTTATTCATATCATTTATATCATTTGCTCCAATTAAGGTATCGATATCTATATTATGTTCCCTGGCAATTGTCCAGAGAGAATCACCTTTCTTGACTTTATGATCCTTTATCTGCTCCATCAATGTTATCTCTTTTAAACTACTTAATTTTTGGTTTTCAGTTATCTTTTCTGCTAATTCCATGGATGTTTTCTCTGTAGAGTCTTTAGCTACATCTTCTTTACTAGTGTCTTCTCTAGTAGTAAGGGTTATATTATTATTTCTTAAATCAAACTCTTTAGCTTCAGGTTCTACTTTTTCAGTTACTTCAGGTTTCTGAATTATTTTTAGACTAATACTGTATTCTCCATCTTCCTGTTCTTTATTATCTTCTTTATAATTATTAAGATTGCTAGCATCACTATTATTTAAATTTTGATTATCTATATTCTCATTGCTAATAAATAGTTCATTTAATCCATTAACTGGCACTCGAGCACTAGTAATGCTTTCATTATTCTGTTTATCCATTCCAAACTTGTTATAAGTTATTATAAGACCTACTAGTAATAATAAGATTATAAATTTGTTTTTCATAGTAATCTTAACCTCCAGCTTATTATATGAGCAAATATTCACGGATACTTTAATTATATACTCAAGATAGTTTAATAGTCAAGCAGTTTTACTGAAAAAAACAATATGGGTTTGTTAAGCTGATAACCATATGCTATAATAGTATTTATTGTAAATGAATGGGGGTATAAGATGGGTATTCTTAGATATGTAATTTTAGGGATGATACAGGGTTTAGCTGAATTTTTACCAATAAGTAGTTCTGGACATCTTGTTTTGTTTAAATATCTTTTAGATATTAATGTTGGTTTAACTTTAGATGTCTTTTTACATTTTGGGACATTAGTAGCAGTAATCATTGTTTATCGCCAGGATATTATAAAGATGATTACATTTAAAGAGGAATATAGGAAATTTAACCTATATATTATACTTGGTTCTGTTCCCGCAGGATTAGTCGGCATTCTTTTTGAGGACTTCTTTGAAAACATAAATTCATCATTAACTATAGTGGGTTTTTTCTTAATTATTACAGGAATAGCCCTCTGGCTATCAGATAAAATAGACTCCGGAAAACGTGGGTTAAAAGATATGAATTCTCTTGATTCCATTGTTATTGGTACTGCCCAGGCTCTGGCTATTTTCCCTGGTTTATCACGTTCTGGTTCAACAATTGTAGCTGGTCTATTTAAAGGGTTGAATAGGGAATTAGCTGCAAAGTATTCCTTTATATTATCTATTCCAGTTATAGGAGGAGCCACTCTACTAAAAGCAAAAGAAATCCTTGTTACAGGAATTGTTGGGATTAGTTATTCAGAACTAGTTATTGGGACAATAAGCTCAATGATTACAGGTTATTTCGCTATTAGACTATTACTAAAGTTAATCAAAATGCAGAAACTACAATATTTTGCCTATTATTGCTTTGTGCTGGCTTTTATTTTAATATTTATTCTTTAGTTTTTACACACGAATTACCATATAATCACCACATTTTAGTTTTACTGTATCAGCCTTTAAGGCCTTAGCAATATCCTGAGCTAAGGCTTTTTGTTCCTCTTCATCTTTTGCCAGAAGAGACTGAGCCTTACCACTTAAAATCCTTTCTTCGTTTGTCGTGATATATGCTAATATTTCATAATCTGGCTTCATGTTAGATTCTCTACCCATTACTACTTCCTCCCTGTTAGATTGGTGTCCATTACACTATGGCTTTTCTTAACATTTTCCAGCAGAGGTGTCTTTTTAATTGCCTCTATAAAGGCATCCTTATCCTGAATAATTGGCACCAATGTTATTACAACTCTACCCTTTTTATAATCTT
>JADQBV010000214.1 GCA_016278415.1 Halanaerobiales bacterium | reverse complement strand
CATATCTTCTGTTAAAGGATGGTATAATGTATCAGGTAACAGGTGATGAAGACTGGAAAAACAAAAGTATAGGAAAGAAATTGTTAAATCTGGAGGTTGTCAGACTTGATGGTGAGGATGTAGATCTGATGACATCTGTTAAAAGAAATATACCTTTAACTATTGGTAGTTTTATAGCTATCATTCCTATTCTGGGGTGGCTTATTGGACCTGTAGTAGCATTTACCCTTGCTGTATTATAATTAATTATCTATCTTACAGATAAAGATGGGCGCAGATTGGGTGACCGCTGGGGAAATACACAGGTTATTGGTGTTCATGCAGTTGATTTTGAACAAAACAATACAATAAACTAAAATATGTGAAAAAAGGGTGATATTGATGAAGATAACTATTTACCTGATATTATGTTTAATATTGGTCACAGGTACTACAGGTATTATATTTGCTCAGGAACTTCCTCCAATTCCATTTAATCCAGAAATAAAATTAAGTAACTTAAAGCCTAATTTAGCCGAAGAGCAGAAGATGCTCTGGTTGGCTTATAGTACTGACCCTGACCGTATTGGAAAAGTCTGGGTAGCACATGTTAATGCAACTGTGGAAGAAATCGTAACAGGTACAGGGTTACCCGAAAGAGATCCAAGCCAAAGTACCGTAGGTGGTACAGTTAAAAATACTATTTCCTGGTTTGGTGATAAATTGAAAGAAGCATTTGGAGAAGCGTGGATTGAAAAAGCTGAAAAAAAAGCAGAGAAATTAAAGGATGTTTCACATTCTTCTTATGTAACTGCTTATGATTATACTGAAGATGTTCAATACCAGATAAATATTGATTCTCCATATCTAAGTCCTGTAACACTGGAAGTATATGAAGGAACATATATAACAGTTACTGAATATTTAGTAGCAGAAGCAGATAAGAGAAAGAAAGCTGACTTAGAGGAAACTTTGGGAGAAGAGATATCTTTAAATAATGAACTGCCTATAGAATATCTACAGGGTGAGTGGATTATAAAAGAGAGAGAACTTAAAAGCAAGTATGCTACTCAGGTACCTAATGTTACCATAACAATTAAAGAATATGTTGGAAGTATTGAGGAAACTGAAATTGATGCAAAGCGCTTTTTATTTAGCGGAGAAATACAAGTTGAAGATAAAGTATATAAAGCCTATACAGAACTTGACCCTGTAAACATATATGCAGATCCCAGTAGTTTTATCAGTATCTTAAAAGAGGAAGGTGCAGAACCTGTTTTCGCTGTAATGGTAATTGATATGGATTCAGATTATGAACTATTCATTGATTCTGACTTGAAACAGACTTTTGAAAAGGCATTTACCATTGAAATAGACTCTTCAGTAAATGATGAATATTATCAAACAGATGAAGATGAAGTAGATTATTTAGTAAGAAAATAGAGGATAAGTTAAATTGTATTGGGGGGAGAATAAGATAAATTATATTAGAAAGCCATATGCTTTTCTTATTCCGATAATTGTGATGCTTTTTTAGGATTTGCCAGTGCTGAATTTATTGATGATGCCCCCAACTGGACTGGGCTGATAAATGGGAAGGGGAGCTATCAGAAGATGAAACCTATCAAGAAACAGAAATTCCTCATTTCATGGGTCTAGTGGAAAAGGAATTTCCTGAACCTGGTATGGATTTGATGACAGGGAAAATACGAATGACGGCGATTGTGAATTATACACCTTTACCTATCGGCTCCAGCCTTCATATGATGAAACAAAATGGAGGGAAGAATATCTGAAAATACTCTGCTCACAACGGCAGCGATAAAAAAAATGGGAGAATATTAAGGAAAACGCTGGGAGTGGCAGTATTATCTATCGGGCAGCTGAAAGGACTCTGAATAATCTGGACTCCTGAATCAATTACCTGGCTGATGATGGAATACGGTTTTGTAAGGCATTGGTCGCGGGAAAAGCTCCGGGATTATTATCCCGGATTAAGAATGATTATAGTGGATATGTTGTGAGATATGTCAAAAGGGGTGCCCCATATACCTTCAATATTATTCATAAATACCTCTATCATTTCTATGACGCACAGGCAACCGGTTCTGTTGATGCAATATACGACCGCCTTTCTTATGAATTAAAACAGTTATATAATAAAGAGGATCTGCGGGCATTATATAATGCTTTTTAGTAACCCCTTATTTCTGATTTTTTAATTGGTGGTCATTCGAGTAAATGGGGAAATCCTATTTTCTCATGTTTGCTGGTTCAGTTAGTTCTGGGCCAGTTTTTTTGTGGTCTACTTTATAATCAAATTTTTTTACGAAAACTTTTAAAATCTTTAGGATTTCTTAATATTTACTATACTATACTCTTATCAATAAAGGATAAGAGAGGGGAATATTTATGAATAACAAAAAATTATTTAATAGGAATTTCATTATAGTTATTACTGGTCAAATTATATCTATTTTTGGTAACGCAGTGCTGCGTTTTGCTTTGCCGCTTTACATACTGGATCAGACTGGATCGACTACAATTTTCGGAAGCATTCTAGCTGTGGCAGCAATTCCGACAATTATATTCTCACCATTTGGTGGTATACTGGCAGATCGCTTTAATCGTAAGAACTTAATGGTTATACTTGATTTAATAACGGCAGTTGTTATTGTTGGTTTCAGTCTTCTTTTAGAAGATGTCCCTGTTGTTATTTTAATTGGTTTAATGCTGGTTGTTTTTTCGATAATACAATCATTTTATCAACCGGCAGTACAGGCAAGCATACCAGTAATATCTTCAAAGGATAATCTGGAAAAGGCTAATGGTATTGTCAGCCTGGTCAATGCAGTATCCTTTTTGCTGGGACCGCTGTTTGCAGGTGTTTTATACGGCTTATTTGGTATCTGGCCGATTTTGATTATATGTATGTGCTGTTTTTTAATGGCAGCGGTTATGGAAATGTTTATTATTATGAAATTTGAAAGACAGAAAGAATATGATAGTATCGTTGGAATGGTTAAATCTGATTTTAAAGTTAGTATTAATTATATGTTCAAGGATAACCCAATAGTTATAAAGGCTATGCTCATTGCTTCCGGCATGAACTTATTTTTGACATCTTCAATTATGGTGGGACTCCCTGCCATGATTACAGTGCGGCTGGGCTTAAGTAGTCAGTTTTATGGTCTTGCTCAGGGTGCTATGGCTGCGGGTATGATTACAGGAGGCATCCTGATTAGTATAGTTGGGAAAAGAGTACAGGTTCAACAGGTTTATAAGATGCTGGTATATTCTTCTCTGGGCTTGATACCAATAGCCTTTGTCTTTACTATTAATTTGCAATCTATGGTGATTTACTGGACTATTTTTATTAGCTGTTTTTCCATGAATGTTGCAATTACTATGTTTACTATCACCATGATGTCATTTGTACAGCGGGTGACACCTGATGAGTTAATTGGTAAGGTAATATCTTATATATTGGTGATAACACAATGTACTTTGCCTGTAGGGCAGGCTGTGTATGGATTTTTGTTTGAAGTCATGGCAGATTCCATTAACATTCTTGTATTTGTAACAGCTCTGTGTACGATCGGTATTGCTATTTATTCGAAAAAGGTTTTTAGTGAATTTTCCAATAAGCGAGCTGAGCTAAGGTATGTAAAACTTAATACTTAATAAAATTTTAATATTTTCTTAAGTTCAAGTTAATATTCATACTTTAATATTGACCATATTAGCTGGAAGTTAATCAAATATTTTAAAGGGGGTTAAATAATGGATAAAAATGTACTTGAAATATCTAATCTTAACAAGACATTTGGGTCAAAGAAAGTTATTGATAATGTAAGTTTTAGTGTTCAGGCAGGAGATATATTTGGATTTTTAGGACCAAATGGGGCAGGCAAAACGACCACTATTCGAATGATCTTAAATTTGATTCATAAGGATAGTGGAACAGTTAAGATTAACGGATATGATACAAAGACAGAACCTAAGCAAGCTTTGAAAAATATAGGTGCAATTGTAGAAACGCCAAAATTTTATAATAACCTTAGTGCATATCAAAACCTTGTTGTAATAGCTAATTATCATTCCGAATTATCAGCGAGTAGAATTGATGAAGTTTTAAAAATTGTTGGTTTAGCAACAAGAGCAAAAGAGAAGGTTAAAAATTATTCATTAGGGATGAAACAAAGGTTGGGTTTAGCACGTGCTTTGTTAAACTCTCCAAGATTAGTATTTCTGGATGAGCCAACAAACGGACTTGATCCAGAAGGAATTATTGAGATTAGAGAGTTAATTACTCGGTTAGCAAATGAGCAGGGAATAACTTTTTTTATTACAACTCATTTATTAAATGAAGTAGAGCAGATATGTAATAAGGTTGCTATATTGCAGGAAGGTAAATTAATAATACAAAGTACTGTAGAGGAACTCCTTCAAAAAGACAGTGAAACTGTAGAGATTTACACTTTTGCTGTTGATAAGGTAGCCGGGCTAATTAAGGGGTTAGATTATGTAAACTCCATCTGGCCTTCAGATAACGGTTTGGAAATAGAGATAGAAAAAGGCTATTCTTCAAAATTACTTGATTTATTAATAAAAAAAGAGCTTACGATAGATTATTTAGTGCCGAAAAAACAGACTTTAGAACATTTCTTTATTGAACTCACGAAGGGGGGAGATGAATATGTTACCAGCAATTAAAAATGAAATAAAAAAAGGTTGGGCTAATAAAAAGATATATGCCTTTTTAGTGACTATAGTAATAGCAAATCTTTTGCCAGGTTTAGAAACTCTGATAGGTGAAGTAGATTTTATTATTAATGGTCAAAATCTACCTCTATATATGCTTAACACCTTTGCAGTTATTATACTTCCAATCTTTGTTATAGTTATAGTGTCTGATATGATATCAACTGAATATACAAACGGAACTTTAAAACTACCATTAATTCAACAAGTATCACGTACAAATTTACTTGCTGCTAAACTTATAGCATTGTTTATTATGATAATTGCAGTACTTTTGATTGCTATGTTTACATCTTATTTAATGGGAACTCTATTTTATGGTTGGGGTGATATTTTTATCTATGAAGAGGTGACTAGTTTAACATTTACAGGGGTTAACCGTGTAGTTGGTTCATATCTTATAACTTCGGTTCCCCTATTTATATTTGGAATAGTTGTGATGCTATTTTCGTTGATTTTTGATAGTAGTGGGGCAGTAATCGGGATATCAATGGGGCTTCACATTTTATTTTCATTTATAGGTGCCGTTACTGAACTTGTTAATCCTTATTTAATAACATATTATTTTAATGAGGTCTCTCCTTTAATTTTTGATACTGGAGATATGATGCAAACACTTACAGCAATCATAGTCATGTTGGTTTATGGAGTTGTATCTTTTGCAACATGTGTATTAGTATTTAACAAAAAAGACTTAGTATATTAATTATGCAATAAAAACTTAAAGTTTAATAAACAAGAGTATAGTTTTTGTGGAAATGATCTCGAGGTTTTAAGACATTAAGGCCTCAAAAAAACCAATAATTATTTGAGGAGGAGTTAAAATGAAAGAATATAATGTTAAGGACGAATTAAAGCGAGATTGGCCATTTCTTATTGCCTTACTGGCAGTAGTTATTTCTTCAGTATTAATCTATCCTAGTCTACCAGATAAGATTGCTGTTCACTGGAATCTTGGAGGAGAAGCTGATCGTTTCTTAAATAAGACTATAGGTGTGTTTTTATTACCAATATTAGGGTTGGGAATATATATTTATAATCTTTTTATGCCATGTACAAATAGCCAGGAACCTATATAAAGGTATAGAACTAAACGAAGATGGGCTGTTGTTGTAATAACATTTATATCGATTTTATTCTTTGTATCATATTTGTAGTAATTATAATACAGAGATTAAATAAAGGAGAAAGAAGAAATCTATAGAATATACTATTATAATTTAAAAGTGGAGTAAGTGTCACCAGGTTTCAAAATAAGTAAAATAAGTGTAGCTGAGGTTTAGGTTGGGGTAAAAACTCATCTGATTTAAGTCTTATTTAAACTGCCGGGGGTGATATTTAATGAATACAAAAATATTGATTGTAGATGATGAAAAAGAAATTGCTGAGTTGTTAAGGGATTATTTAGAAAAAGAAGGATATCAAGTGAAGTTAGCATTTGATGGAGAAGAGGCTTTAGATTATTATAAGACCTTTGATCCTCAATTGGTATTATTAGATATAATGTTACCAAAACTTGATGGTATGGAAGTATGTAGAATTATAAGGTCTGAATCTGCAATCCCTATATTAATGTTAAGTGCTAAAAAGGATGATATAGACAAAATACTGGGTCTAGGGTTAGGGGCTGATGACTATGTAACCAAACCTTTTAGTCCTAAGGAAGTAGTTGCTAGAGTAAAAGCCCAATTAAGAAGATATACTCAGTTAACTCCCTCAGTTAGTAATAAGAAAGTATTAAAATTTAATGATTTAGAAATAGATATTCAGAGTTATAATGTTTATCTTAGAAAAAAAGAGATTTCCCTCTCAGCAAAAGAATTTAAAATATTAAAGTATCTAGCATTAAATCCTGAACAGGTTTTTACAAGAGAGCAGATATTTGATAAGGTCTGGGGTTTTAATGAATTTGGTGACATTAATACAGTAACTGTACATATAAGAAAGATCAGGGAGAAGATAGAGAAGGATTCTTCGAAACCAGAATATATAAAAACGGTCTGGGGTGTTGGTTATAAGTTCGCTGGTGTTCAATCATGACATTAGGCTTAAGGTCAAAGTTGGCTATCGCTTTTTTAGTTGTTATATTAGTTCCAGTAGGGTTTTATATTATATTTTTTATTTTTACAATACAGGATTTAGTTACAGAAGTAGAGACACTGCAGCCAATTAATATTACTAAAAATGTTATCAGCAAAATAGAAAGTTCATATTCTATGATAGAAGATAATGACCGATTTAATAAAGAGCTAAGACCATTGTTAGATAAGTATAATATTAAATTGCAGGTTTTCGAGAGTTCAGGTACTATGCTTTATGACTCTGAAAATATAGGCTCATCAATAAACAATAACATAGATATTAAATCATTAAATTCTTTCGCAATAAATAATGACAAAGTATATAAATATATAGGACCATTGACAACAGATAATGATGGTAAAGCAGTTGCTTCACTTGTTTTTAATACAGATCAGCTATATCAGGGTACACAGCAAAATGTAGCTAAACTTTTAATTATTGGATTTGTTTTTAGTTTACTTTTATTTATACTCTTAATTTACAGTCTGTCTCGTATTATTTCCAGAGATATATTAGTTCCTTTGAAAGACCTTAATATAGCTACGAAGAAAATTTCAGAAGGTGATTTAGATAAAGGTATTGAATATAGAAAAAGTAATGAAATAGGGGAATTTTGTCAGGCTTTTGATCTAATGAGGGTAAAGTTA
>JADQBV010000265.1 GCA_016278415.1 Halanaerobiales bacterium | reverse complement strand
GTTAACCAGCTTCTTGCAATCAGTCCGTTACTGGAGACTTTTTAAATTCCTTCAGCCAAATAGCAAAATGTCTAGGAATAATGCCTAGGTTATAGATTAAGTCTGCACTACCATCATTCAAAGAAAGCAGGTTTTAATATGTTTTATAAGGATAAAAAAGTCATTATATCATTTTTATTACTTCTTATTACTTTACTTGCAACAGGTTGTAGTAATGCTCAAAGCTCAAATCAAATAATTGTTAATGGTACAGTGGAACTACCTGGATTAATAGAAACTAATTCCCTAGATAGTCCATCTATGAGTGCCCCAAGGGAAAGACTTGCCACTACGAATAATACAAAGAAAATAAATACAACACCTCTTCAAACAGCGAATTTTAGTCCTGAGGAATATATAATTAAATTCCATGAAGATATGGATATTAGCTATATAGAGGAAAATATCTTTAAGGGACAAGCAAATGTTATTAGTTCAATTGCCAAAGACATGTACAAGATTAAATTGAATAAAAAGAATAATAATTTAATAAATTCATTACAGAATAATCCTTTAATCGCATATATAGAACCTGAATACCTGGTACATATCCAAGCAATTCCAAACGACCCTGCTTTTTCACAGCAACAATGGAACTTAAAGATACTCGGACTAGAAACAACCTGGGATAGTGTCAAGGGTAGTCGGGATGTAACTGTAGCTGTAATAGATACAGGTATTTTAATAGATCATCCAGATCTCCAGGGAAATATTATAGCAGGATACGACTTTATTGATAATGATAATGATCCTACTGATACAGACCCTAATTTTAGCCATGGAACACATGTTGCAGGTATCATAGGTGCTATGACTAATAATAATGAAGGGATTGCAGGTATCAACTGGGATATACAGATAATGCCTGTAAGGGTTATAGGCCCTGGGGGTAGTGGTGGATATAGTGCCTTAATAGCCGGAATTCATTGGGCTGTTGATAATGGTGCTGACATAATTAACCTTAGTTTAGCCGGTTCGGTAGATTCAGCATCCCTCAAAGACGCTATAAATTATGCACTAGATCATAATGTAACTGTAGTTGCAGCAGCAGGGAATAATGGCAGTAGTCCTATTCTCTATCCTGCCCAATATCCAGAGGTAATAAGTGTTGGGGCTATTGGTCCTAATAAAGAAAGGGCATACTACTCTAATTTTGGCCCAAATCTGGACATAATGGCACCAGGTGGAGATAACTCTGTAACAAGTCATAATTATAATACTATCTTAAGTACTGCTGGCTTCATGGCTAACGGTACACCTACTTATCAATATACCTGGTCTCAGGGTACTTCCATGGCAACACCACATATAGCTGGGCTGATTGCACTACTATATAGTCAAGGCATAAATACCCCTAAACAAGTAGATAAACTGATTAAAGATACTGCTGATGACCTAGGAATAAGCGGAACAGATGATCAATATGGGGCAGGTTTAATTGATATAAATAGGGCCTTACAAATAAATGGACAGGATGATTATAGTAATGACGATGGCTCAGGGAATAATCAGGGTATTATAAGAATCATTGCAACTCATCATGATACTAAGGAACAGATAACAACATCCACAGATAAAACAAACAGAAAATTCTCTTTAGCTCTAACAGAAGGTAACTGGAATATATACGCTAGTACAGAGGAATATGATGGTGATATAAATATATCTGTCCCAGGGGATAATAATATTATTGTAAGATTACAGTAAAAACCCTTAAAAAATCTGCCCTAAATCTTGAAAAATTTAGAACTTCCTTTAGGGCAGTAAAAACAACAACTTATTTTATTCTTGAAATACTGATTCTAAATCAATTTGAAAATTAGAAAAGATACTAACAGCTACTTTATCCTTATCAGAATAGACATTAGACTTCCCATATTTACTATCATTATTCAGTAAATATACTTCAACAACTTCTTCCTGATAATCTACTAGCCAGTATTCCCTGACCCCATGTTTTTCATAAAGGTCTCTCTTAGTCTTTCTATCTCTTTTCCCTGAGCCTGGAGATATAATTTCAACAACAAGATCAGGAGCCCCTTTGCAACCTGATTTATCCAATTTATCTATTTCACAAACTACCACAATATCAGGCTGAACAATTGTGGAAATATCTTTATCCTGTTCTTTGCCTTCCGGTAACCGGACATCAAAGGGAGCATAATAAACTTTGCATCTTTTATCACTTAGATAATGGTAAAATTGACTAAAAATATAGCCAGATACCTCTTGATGCCTTCGAGCTGGACCCGGTGACATAAGATAAGGTTTTCCATCAATCAATTCATACCTTTTATCATCAGACCATTTCACATAATCACCATATGTATATTTATTATGTTCTTTTGAAAAAGAGGTTTCTCTTATTAGATGTTTATCCTCCCGATCATCACTCATGTTTAACACCCCTTCTCCCTATCTTTTAAATTTCCTCTTTTATCTTATTTTATCATATTATATTTATCTGCTCAAACAAAAAAAACCATGCTAGTTCAAAATAGCATGGCTTTTTTAAATTATGATTCTACTGCAGAAATCTAACTAAGCACTTCCTTTATGCGATAAACTTATCTACTATATTAAGCTTACTAAAATATATATCCAAGGCCAAATTTAAAATCCTCAAAGTCTAAAAGTCCCAAATCTAAGTTCATATTATCCTGAAGATTCATACGCAGGCCAATATTAATTTCCTCATTAATATACTCACCCATCAGATTGATAATTGGCATAGCAAATTTATTTTCCTGACTAATAGAAACAGGATTTACTACTTTGTTAAATCCTAAAAATAAGCCACCTAAATCACCATTACCTATACCTACATGACCCCTAAATCCCATACCAAGCTCTTTACTTGTGACAAAATATAAATCTTTCTCTCGGATACCAGCACTAATGGCAGGTCTATCCTTAGTCTCCTGGACTAAAATTGTTTTAGCCAACAGACCATATTCAGTCTCATCATTATCCCAAGTACTAATAGTACCACCAACAGACAATGCTGAGTTGATATTGTATGAAGCCTCCAGGTGTCTATATGAAGACCCTACAATTTCTCCAGAAATAAATCCTCCACCACCTACAAAATCAGCAGAAGGAATGGTAATTAATTTATCCATGGCCATGACATTTGTTGAAAACACTATTAGAACTAAAACTAATATACTAGCTATATTTTTCTTCATTTACTATATTCACCTTCCATTTGTAATATTTTTTTCTCCAATTCCTTTACTTTTTTAAGTAATTCAGGAAGTTTTCTGCCTGCAGCCTGTTCACGCAATTCCGCTTTATGATCTTGAGCAGGATTACCTGAATAAAACACAGCTGATGGCGTATCCTTAGTCACCATACTATAACTTGCTACAGTAACGTGATCTGCTACCTTAATATGACCTACAACACCAGTCTTGCCAGCCAGGATAACTCTTTCTCCTAGTTCTGAACTGCCTGCAATACCTACCTGGGCAATTATTAAGCAATCAGGTCCTATCTTCACATTATGGGCTATCTGTACTAAGTTATCAACCTTTGTTCCTTTACCAATTACAGTAGAACCACTTGTACCCCTATCTACAGTGACATTAGCACCAATTTCTACATTATCTTCTATGATTACATTACCTAACTGAGGTATTTTATGATGCCCATCTACTACTGAAACAAAACCATAACCATCTGAGCCAATTACACTTCCACCATGAATAATACAATTTGAACCAATAATAGAATCATATTCAACTACAACATTAGGATGTATGACAGTATTACTTCCAATTTCAGACCCTTTTCCTATATATGCACCTGGAGCCAGAACTGTATTATCACCAATCACTACATTATCATCTATTACTACCTGTGGGTGAATTGATACATTATTACCGATAGTTGCATTTTCTGATACTACCGATGAAGGGTGAATACCAGGCTTATAAAAGACATCCGGGGCAAATATAGAGGCTATCTGTGCATAGGCAAGTCTAGGATTCTTAACTGCAATTATGGTCTTTTTACTGGTTCTCAATTCTTCTGGAACTATTATAACACCAGCATTAGACTTTTCTGCCTCGCTTAAATATTTTCTATTCTCAGCAAAAGTAATCTCTTCTTGATTACTTTCTAATACACCTGCCACACCAGTTATCGATTTATTAGTATCGCCAATGACTTGTCCATCCACTATATCAGCCAGCTCTTTTACCGAATAGGTAACTTTACTTTTACTCATTGGTGGCTTCACCACCCTCTATATATTGTTCATCCAGAATACTTACAACTTCTTCGGTAATATCTATACCTCCATAATATACAGTTTCATAATATAATACTGTACTAATATTCCTTTCTTCAGCAATTTTTGCAATAATTTCATTTATCTCCTGGTTTAATAATCCTTCTAAACGCTGTTTATTTTGAAGATATTCTTGAGATATTTTATCTAATTCCTCTTCCTGGTTTTCTTCATCAGATAATTCACTTTGTTTCTCATTATATTGTAATTCTAAATCGTTTCCTATATCAACTAACTCTTGTGAAAGTTGCTGTGCTCGCTGACTAGTCTCTAAAACCACTTCCATATTCAGATAAGCAATCTTATCTGGCTCAGGGGTACTACATCCTGCCAATAATAGAAGCACTAATATAGCTAAGATAAACAAATATACTTTTCTCATTTAATAAATCACTTCTTTCTCCAAGATTGATACTTCAGATTGTACACTAAAATATTCCTGAGATATTTCCTTAATTAATGACTCTAGCGAGTTTAACTCTTCCTTACTTCTTTCTCGGATTTCATTGGTCCGTTTATTTATTTCTGCTTCCATTAAGCCTTGCTGCTTAACTAAATAAGCATTAATAATTTCATCTATCTCAGACCTTTTTTGGCTTATCTGATTATCTATCTTTGCAACTAAGTTTTTTTCATAATCTTCTAATTCATTGTTATATAGTTTTTTGTTTTCTTCTATTTTATTCTTGATTTCTTCTGTAATATTACTTTCCCTTTTTTTAATAGATAATATGTGTTTATTTTCAATTTCAGCCAACTTATCTATATACTGCTGTTTTTCACCATTTGTCAGATCAAGGAATTTTAACTTTAAGTCATAATTAATCTTTTGTGCATAGTATTGTTTTATTAAACCCTGCTCATACTGACTAAGTTTTTGCAAAGAACTATCTTCTAAGTTTTGAACCAATTTTTCTAATTTACTGGTATATAATTCTTGTTTTACCATCATCTGCTCAGTATATTCTTGCTCTTTAATTTTTAAATACTCCTGATATTGTTCTTCTAATTTTTCCTGATAGGAATCAATTTGAGACTGATATTTTTTTCTGATTTTTTGAGACTCAGTTGTAATATATTCTTCAATCTCCTGTTTCCTCTTTGCCAAGAGTTCCTTTTTATTCTCTAAAAGTCTGGACTGATGTTCTAAAGATATCTTTTTTTGTGCAAGTAGGTGTTTAAGCTCTTCATTTTTATTAATATTAACACTTGAATTAAGCTGTGATGGAATACTAATAGTAGGAGTGTTGGGAGGTGCAACAGTTTCAGACATCACATATAGATATCCCAAAGTCCCAATTCCTAATAGCAATAGAATCGTCAAAAGTAATCGCAATATCCATTTCAACATCTTCCAACACCCCTCCCTATTTAGTTTTTCCCCTGTTCTTCATTACCCTCTAATTCTTCACTATCGCCTAAAGTGTTTAATTCTTTTCCTTCATCATCTTTTAAGATGTTTTCTTGTATATTGCTTGCTTCTATATTATTCTTTTCAATAAAATCTATAACATCAGCTGTCATATCATATCCACCATAGATTACATTCTTTTGATCTAGGACTATTTTGACTTCTTTTTCAATAGCAACTTTAACTACAACGTCTTTGATAGATTCGATAATTTTTTGGATTAAGTCTTGCTCATGTTGACTTAATTTACTCTGATATTCTTTTAATAAGTTTTGTTGCTGTTCTTTAGAAAGGTCTTTTGCTTTTTCTTCTAATTCTATTTGCATTGACTGAGCCAACTGGTTTAATTCACTCTCTGCTACAGGCTTTTCGGGATGAACATTAAATACAGCCCATAGATCAACATATGCAATCTGTCCCTTACTCTGAGACTCAGCCCCAATAGTTTCTGGATAGAAAACAAGACCAGCACTAATTATAGTTATTCCAAGAATAATCGTCATAATAAATTTAGATTTAGATATTCTCATATTATTTCTCCCCTTTTGCCAAATATAGTGCATTGTTGTTAATACATTCCCTCAACATGACTAAAAAGATTGTCCAATTCCGAAATGGGGTTGTCCATCTCCCTGATCATTAAATCCATAATCTAACCTTATTTGGCCAATTGGAGTATTCATTCTCAAACCAGCACCATAGGAATAATGTAAATCATCTAAAGCAATTTTGTCACTTGCATCCCAGGCATTTCCAGCATCTGTAAAGAGAACACCAGTGAAATTATCTGCTATAGGGAATCGATATTCCAATTTCATTAATAACATATCTGCACCAGAAAATGTACCATTATCATAGCCCCTTAAACTTTCAGAGCCACCGAGACGAAACTCTTCTAGCGGTGGAAGATTACCTTCAGTTGTTCCTGCATTTAATCTCACTCCCCAGGCGTGTCCGCTCTTAAACCCTGGGTAATATCTACGAATATCTGCATTGTATTTGGTGAAATTATGATCTCCCCCAAGGACCTGACCTGCATATTCAACAGAAAATGTATCTATTGCACCACTAGTAGGATTAAAGGGGTGATTACTTGTATTCCTATTCACCTGTAATGTTAAACTACGTATACTTGCATTTTGAGTATCAATTATATTAGGATTTTCAGCATCTTTATCATCTACTAATTTCCTAGTTGAGTCTTCTATTCTATATCTTATTTTACCATTCCATTCATTAATTAAAGTATGACCTAAAGAAATACTTCCACCACGACGATGTTCTTGATAATCACCATCTTCTGAGTCTGTACCATCAGAGTTCTTGTCATACAAGTTAATACCAAAAGATGTTTCTGTACCAAATAACCATGGTTCATAGAAATTAAGAGAATAATTAGTTACTCCGCCAAATTTCCAATCAAATCCAATGGTTTGGCCATTTCCCATAAAGTTTTTCTCCTGTACATTTACAAATCCTAACCAACCATCTTTAGAACTATAAGTTACTCCAGCACCTAGATTACCTGTCTTTGCTTCTGTAACCTCTATAACAATATTAGCAGCATTTTCTTCATCCTGCACACGTTCAAGCTGTGGGTTGAAATCCTTGAATAGATTTAGATTAACTAATTTTTGAAATGATTTTTGCATTTCCTTTTTATTTAAAATATCACCTTCAGCAAATTCCAATTCCCTTAAAATAACAAAGTCCTTGGTCTTTTCATTACCTTTAATAATAA
>JADQBV010000039.1 GCA_016278415.1 Halanaerobiales bacterium | reverse complement strand
TTATGACTGATGAAAATATGGCTGATCGTGTTTATATAGAACCATTAACTGTAGATATAATTACTTCTATTCTGAGAAAAGAGATGCCCGATGGTGTATTACCAACTCTAGGGGGACAAATCGCTTTAAATCTTGCAATTGATTTATCAAAAACTGGAATTCTAGATGAACTGGGTATTGAGCTTCTAGGAACACCTATTGATACAATACAGAAGGCTGAGGATAGAAATAGTTTTAAGGATTTAATGAATGAGATTGGAGAACCAGTACTGGAAAGTAAGACTGCTGAGACTATTGATGAAGCAGCCAAAATTGCGGAAACTATAGGCTATCCTGTTATAGTAAGACCTGCATATACAATGGGTGGAACTGGTGGTGGAGTAGTTAATAATTTTAAGGAGTTAAAGGAGATTGCTTCACGGGGTTTTAAACATAGTTTAATAGGGCAGTTATTGATTGAAAAGAGTATAAAAGGCTGGAAAGAGATTGAATATGAGGTTATGAGGGATGCAAATAACAATTGTATCACCGTTTGTAATATGGAAAATATAGACCCTGTAGGTGTTCATACTGGTGATAGTATTGTTGTAGCCCCCAGCCAGACACTTACTGATAAAGAATACCAAATGTTTCGTACATCAGCACTAAAGATTATTCGTGCCCTTGGTATTGAAGGGGGTTGTAATGTTCAGTATGCCCTTGATCCGGATAGCTTCCAGTATTATATCATTGAAGTAAATCCTCGTGTTAGTAGGTCAAGCGCCCTTGCCTCAAAGGCTACTGGTTATCCCATTGCTAAGGTATCAGCCAGAATAGCTATTGGCTATACCCTTGATGAAATAGATAATGCGATTACAGGTAAGACTACTGCTTGTTTTGAGCCAGCTTTAGATTATGTAGTCTTTAAGATTCCTCGTTGGCCTTTTGATAAATTTCATTACGCTGATAGGGAATTGGGTACTCAAATGAAGGCTACAGGAGAGGTTATGGCAATAGAGCGTACCATAGAGGCATCGATGTTAAAGGCTGTGCGTTCTCTTGAAATAGATAGATATGGTTTACGTCTGGAAGAGTTTACTGAGATGTCAGATCAGGATGTTGAAGAAAAACTTATTAATCCAGATGATAACCGCTTGTTTATCCTTGCAGAGGCATTGCGAAGGGGATGGACAGTGGGAAAAGTCCATAAAATTACAAAAATAAGTACATTTTTCATTAATAAAATTAATAATGTTGTAGGCTGTGAAAATAAGTTATCAAATTGCCTAAAACCAATAATAGAGAAGCTTGATATGCAGAAAATTCATCTAGTAAATAAAATTGTTTATAAAGAGCAACTAGCTGATAATGGTCAGGTATTTGATAAGGGACAGCTTTCTGATAAAGAACATGATAAGATTCTTTTGCAGGAATTATTGAAAAAAGCGAAATTCCTTGGGTTTTCCGATATTGAAATAGCTAGTTTATTAGATATAAGGGAAAAGGATATAAAGAAGTTAAGGGATGTTTTGGAAATTAAAGCTGTATTTAAAATGGTTGATACCTGTGCAGCAGAATTTGAGGCAGAGACACCTTACTATTATTCATCATATGAAACAGTAAATGAATCAGAGATTACAGATAGGAAAAAAGTTTTGGTACTGGGATCTGGTCCTATTAGGATTGGTCAGGGAATAGAGTTTGACTATTGTAGTGTACATTCTGCCTGGTCATTACATGAAGAGGGCTATGAATCCATTATAGTTAATAACAATCCAGAGACTGTAAGCACAGATTTTGATACCTCAGATAGATTGTATTTTGAACCACTCACTAAGGAAGATGTAATGAATATAATTGAACATGAAAAGCCAGAAGGTGTTGTTGTCCAATTTGGAGGACAGACTGCTATAAATCTAGCAAAGCCATTACAGATAGAAGGTGTAAATATACTTGGTACATCTGTTGAATCAATAGATTTGGCAGAAGATAGGGATAAGTTTATAAAGTTACTAAAAGAATTGGATATTCCTGCCCCTCTTGGTGATGTGGCTTCGTCTTTGAAAGAGGCTCAAGTAATAGCTGAAGATGTCGGATACCCTGTTCTGGTCAGGCCTTCATATGTATTAGGGGGTAGGGCTATGGAGGTAGTATATAATACTAAGGAACTACGTGAGTATATGGCTAATGCCGTTAAGGCTACACCAGATCAGCCTGTTCTGGTAGATAAATATATAACAGGTACAGAGATTGAGGTTGATGCAATATCTGATGGTGAAGTAGTAATTATACCTGGTATTATGGAACACGTAGAAAGGGCTGGAGTCCATTCAGGTGATAGCATAGCTGTCTATCCACCACATAATCTATCAGATAAGCTTAAAGAGAAGGTGGTAGAACATACTATTAAAATAACTCGTGCTCTAAAGGTACAGGGCCTAGTAAATATACAGTATGTTGTTAGTGATGATAATGTCTATGTAATCGAAGTAAATCCACGGTCAAGTAGAACTGTCCCTTATCTTAGTAAGATAACTGGAGTACCTATGGTAGATTTAGCAACTAAGGCATTATTGGGTACTAAATTGTCATCCCTGGGATACGAAACTGGCATGATAGATGAAATGTCTTTTGTAGCAGTAAAAGTACCAGTATTCTCTTTTTCAAAATTAACTAAAGTAGATACTAATTTAGGGCCGGAAATGAAGTCCACTGGTGAAGTTCTTGGCCTGGATTCTGATTATGAAAAGGCTCTATATAAAGGATTAATAGGCGCTGGGATTGATATACCGAGACAAGGCACTATATTAGCCACTATTTCAGATAAGGATAAGGAAGAGGCATTGGCATATATTAAGGAGTTTTCTAGAATGGGTTTTAGAATTGTCGCTACTGAAGGAACTGCAGATGCATTAAAGGAATTTGGATTAGATGTTGATACTGTAAATAAGATATCTGAAGGTTCGCCACATGTGGTAGATTTAATCACAGAAGACAAGGTTGATTTAGTAATTAATACCTTAACTAAAGGAAAACTCCCAGCTAGAGATGGTTTTCAGATTAGAAGAAATGCAGTAGAGATGGGGATTCCTTGTTTAACATCACTTGATACGACTAGAGCCATGTTAATGGTCTTGCAAGAGATAGAGGCTGGAGATGAAATTTCAGTTAAGGCCTTACAAGACTACATTTTATAAAATTTAATTGACTTCACCCCCAAATTCTGATAAATTAGTAATGTGATAAAGTAATTTAGGACACTTGTATTATAATATATTTAAAAACATCGACTTCCTTGAGTACAGTGTCTTCTTATTATGAAAACTTAACAATCTATTTTTTTAAATAAACGTATGCCAACGTGTTTTATTGGGGGGTGAAGTTTTGGCTACAATTAAGGATATTGCAAAGCTTGCTGGTGTTTCAATAACTACTGTTTCTAAGGTAATAAATAATTACCCGGATATTGGTCAGGAAACACGAGAGAAAGTACTTAAAATAATGAAAAAGACTAAATATAGACCAAATGCTATTGCTAGGAGTCTATCAACAAATAAATCAAATTCAATAGGGGTTTTTATGCATTATCATCCCAGTAAAGGTTTACATCATATCTTTTTTCATGAAGTACTTTATGGTCTGGAGACTAATCTTGGACAAAAAGGTTATGATTTTATATATTTTTCTGATTTAAAATGGAAAAGAAGCTGTGATTATCTTGCTAAATGTTTAAATAGGCATATTGATGGAGTAATCTTGATGGGAATAACCGTTGATGATAATATTAAAGAGTTATTGGAATCAGATATTCCTACGGTTTTTCTTGATATAGATCTTACTGGAGATAACGCCACTTATATTACTTCAGATAATTTATCAGGGTCTAGGAAAGTTGTTGATTACCTCAATAGTATTGGCCATAAGAATATCGGTATGATTGCTGGTCCAGAAGATACGATGCCTACAGAATATAGGACTAAGGGTTTTAGTCAGAGAATAAAGGAATTAAATATAAACAGTCGTAAAGAATGGAATACTAATACTTCCTTTAACGAGGAGGGTGGTTATAATGCCATGAATGAATTATTGGAACAAAAGGAACTCCCTACTGCTTTCTTTTGTCAAAGTGATATGATTGCAATTGGTGCTATGAAGGCTATTAAAGAGGCTGGCTATAGTGTACCTGATGATTTTTCTATTGTGGGTTTTGATGGTCTTGAGATTGGTAGTTATATGACACCTAATCTTACTACTGTACGTCAGGATAGCTATCTAATGGGAGATAAGGCTGCAAATTTATTAGGAACAATGATAGATAACCCTAAGGAGAAGGTTTCTCCACTTGTATTACCTGTAGAGTTAGTAGTTAGAGAATCATGTAAGAAGATTAACTAAATTAGGTTTCCTTTATTAATATTTTCAAAAAAGAGACCACTTTCTTACATTTAATAAAAAATATGCAATTGTAAATTTTTTTAACCATTTTCTAAACCGTTTTAGAATAGGTTTGATTATGTAAATAAAGGAATTAACGAAGAGGATAAATAATAATCCTAAAAATATTTTATAATATTAAAACACAAGGGGGAAGATATGTGAAGTATGGTTATTTTAATGAAGAAAACAGGGAATATGTTGTAACAAATCCTTATACACCTACGCCTTGGATAAATTACCTGGGTGGTGGTGGATATGGAGGGATTGTCTCACATACTGGGGGTGGCTATAGCTTTGATGGTGACCCACGTCATAAACGTGTACTAAGGTATCGTTATAATAGTATCCCTGAGGACCAGCCTGGTAGATACTTGTATATCAGAGATAATAGTGATGGTCAATACTGGTCTGCTACCTGGCAGCCAGTACAAAGTGATTATGATGATTACAAATGTAGGCATGGTTTGGGCTATACAACTATTGAGCAGGAGAAGAATGGTGTAAAGAGTGAGATTACTTATTTCGTTCCAGAAGGCGAATCTATGGAGATATGGTTGGTAAAGATAAAGAACACCTCTAATGTTAAGAAGGACCTTAGTTTATTTACATATGCAGAGTTTTCTTTTTTTGATGCTGTAAAAGACCAACAAAATGTTGATTGGGCTCAACAGATTCAACAGGGTGATTTTGAAGACAATACAATCTTTTGGAATGCCTTTATGAAAACTTGGGAATATATTTACATGACAAGTAATATACCTGTGGATACTTTTGAGACTAGTAGAGACAAGTTCATAGGTAAATACCGTGACTTAGCAAATCCTATTGCTGTTGAGAAGGGTTTTTGTGAGAATTATGAAGCTAATAGGGGAAATGGTGCTGGTGTTCTAAATCATAATGTCACTTTGGAGCCAGGTGAAGAAACAGAGATAATTTATAGCTTGGGTACAACTCCAGAAAAAGAGGATTTGAAAAAGACAATTAAAGAATATTTAACCCCCGAAAAAGTACGTATAGAATTTGAAAAATTAAATAAACATTGGGCTGATTTCTTAAGTAACTGTCAGGTTGAGACACCTGATCAAGATATGAATCTAATGTTAAATACCTGGAATCCATATCAATGTAGAACTACTTTTAACTGGTCTCGATTTATTTCATTATACCAGTTAGGAATAAATAGGGGAATGGGCTTTAGGGATAGTGCACAAGATGTATTAGGGGTTATTCATGCCATTCCTGAAGAAAGTAAAGAATTGATAATAAAGCTGTTGAAGTGTCAGCATGAAGAGGGTAATGCCTATCATCTATTTTATCCTCTTACTGCAGAAGGTACTGTAGGTGAAGCAGGTGAAGATGGTGGTGTGGATTGGTATTCTGATGATCATCTCTGGATAATTCTTTCTGTTGCAGCATACTTGAAAGAGACTGGCGATTTTGATTTCTTAGATGAAGTAATACCTTATTCCAAAAGAACTAAAAAAGAGGGTACTGTTCTAGAACACCTGTGTAAGGCTGTTGAGTTTACTGAAAACCATAAAGGAGAGCATGGTTTTCCATTGGCAGGCTTTGCTGATTGGAATGATACAGTAAATCTAGATCGTGGTAAAGGTACCGCTGAATCCGTCTGGACAGGTATGTTATATTCTTATGCATTAAAAGAATTTCTTGCTTTACTGGATTATATGGGTGATGAGGATAATTATACAAAATATGACAAGTATTATCAGGAGCAAGTTCGGGCTATTAATGAAAAGGGCTGGGATGGTGCCTGGTATTTAAGGGCTTTTGATGATGATGGTAAGCCTTTAGGTTCTAAAGATTGTGAAGAGGGTCAAATCTTCCTGAACGCCCAGTCATGGTCAATTATGGCTGGTATAGCTGATCCAGATAATTCTCAAGAACTATTGAAAAATGTTAATAAATATTTAAATACGGAACATGGTGTTGTATTGTTATATCCTGCTTACAACGGGTTTGATGACACTAAAGGTGGGATTACTACATATCCGCCAGGGGCAAAAGAAAACGGTGGTATATTCCTCCATACTAATCCCTGGATTATGATTGCTGAAACCATGGCAGGGAACGGGGATCAGGCCTATCAGTATTATCGTCAAGTATTGCCACCTACCAGGAATGAAGTTGCGGACAAGTATGAAGTTGAGCCATATGTTTATTGTCAGAATATCTTAGGGAAAGAACACCCTGAGTTTGGATTAGGAAGGAACTCCTGGTTAACTGGTACTGCTGCCTGGATGTATAGGGCTTCATTGTATTATATTCTTGGTGTTAGACCTGATTATGATGGTATAATTATTGATCCTGTAGTACCAAGTGGTTGGGATAATTATAAGGTACAGAGGAAGTTTAGAGGTAAACTCCTTAATATTGAGTGTATTCGGTCAGATAAAGCAGTTATTAAAATAAATGGTAAGAGAATTGAAGATAGTAATAAGATATTGATTGATGATTTAGATCAGGATGTTAATGATATTAAAGTTTATTTTATATAAATTTGCTAAAAAATTCAATTTAGTATGCGGAAGGGGAAATGATTATGAAATTTGGATATTTTGATGATAAGAATAGGGAATATGTAATTACTGAACCAAAGACACCTTATCCATGGATAAACTACCTGGGCTCAGAGGCATATTTTACTCTCTTATCCAACACTGCAGGGGGTTATAGTTTTTATAAAGATGCCAGTAAAAGGAGAATAACTCGTTATCGTTATAATAATGTTCCTACGGATTCTGGAGGAAAATATTATTATCTTTATGAGGATGGTGAATACTGGTCTCCTACCTGGGCACCGGTAAAGACTGATCTTGATGAATATGAGTGTAGACATGGTATGGGATATTCAACTATTCGAGGAAAGAAAAATGGTATAGATACAGAAATAAGATATTTTGTACCACTTGGTTCAAATTGTGAAATTCACCAAGTTAAAATAAAGAATGATAGTGATAGAAAGAGAGAACTGAAGCTATTTTCTTTTGTTGAATGGTGTCTCTGGGATGCTGCTGATGATATGACTAATTTCCAGCGAAACTTTAATACTGGTGAAGTAGAAATTGAAGGTTCTACAATAT
>JADQBV010000060.1 GCA_016278415.1 Halanaerobiales bacterium | reverse complement strand
TTCTTTAAAAAATAAGCTTGGAAGAATTATTGGAAGTATTAAAGGATTAAACTAAATTTTGTACGGAAAAATTATGGAGGTGTTTTTTTTAGTTAAATGTCAAAAACGAATGGAACAAAAGAAGTAACAGTTACCCCATTAGGTGGGGTAGGAGAAATAGGAAAAAATATGATGGTTGTTGAAATAGAAGATGAAATATTAATTGTCGATTGTGGTGTTAAGTTTCCGGAAGATGATCTATTAGGGATAGATTTAGTAATTAATGATTATAGTTATGTTCGAGAAAATATAGATAGAGTTAAAGGTATTGTTCTTACTCATGGTCACGAAGATCATATAGGTGGATTGCCTTATCTCTTAAGGGATTTAAACGTTCCTATATATGGAACTAGATTAACCCTGGGTTTATTAGAAGGAAAATTGAAAGAACATCGATTATTAAAAGATTCTCGTCTTAAGGTTGTAAATCCCGGTCGGTCGATTAAAGTAGGAAATATAAAAGTAGATTTTATACGAGTTAATCATAGTATTGCTGATACTTGTGCTTTAGCTATTCATACACCATTAGGACCTATAGTTTATGCTAGTGACTTTAAATTTGATCAAACTCCTATTGATGGAGAGATTGTTGATTTTCATAAGTTAGCTGAACTTGGTGATTCTAAACCAGGTGTTTTAGCATTGTTTTCAGATAGTACAAATGTTGAACGAGCAGGTTTTACCCTATCTGAAAAGGTTGTTGGTAATACAATAGATGATATTTTTAGAGGTGCTCGCGAAAGAATAGTACTTGCAACCTTTGCTTCAAATATACATCGTGTACAACAGGTTATCAATGCGGCTATTAAGTTTAACCGCAAGGTGGCCTTTACAGGTAGGAGTATGATTAATAATGTTGAAATAGCTAGAAACTTAGGTTATTTAACTGTCCCCGATGATATGATTCTTAATATTAGGAATGTATCTGATTATCCCGATAATCAGATTGTCTTACTAACAACAGGAAGCCAGGGAGAGCCTATGGCTGCTCTAACTAGAATGGCAAGAGGAGATCATTATCATATCAATATTCGAAAAGGTGATACAGTAATAATTTCTGCTTCTGCTATTCCTGGTAATGAGCGTTTGGTTGGTCAGACTATTAATCAACTCTTTAAAAGAGGGGCCAATGTGATTTATGAAGATGTATCAGGTGTACATGTATCTGGACATGCAAGCCAGGAAGAACTTAAGTTAATGATGAATCTAGTTAAGCCTAAATACTTTGTACCGACACATGGTGAATATAGGCATTTAAATCGACACGCTGCTCTTGCAAGAGAGAACGGAATTTCTGAAGAGAATATCTATATTGCTGATATTGGTGATAAGATAGCATTCAGTGAGGAACGAGTTAGAAAGGCTGCAAACATACAGTCTGGCAGTGTTTTTGTAGATGGTTTAGGTGTTGGAGATGTTGGAAATATAGTATTAAGAGATAGGAGATTGCTCTCAGAAGATGGTATTTTAATTGTTGTTGTAACAATTGATAATCATGGAAACATTCTTTCTGGACCTGATATAGTTACCCGTGGATTTGTATATATTAGAGAATCTGAAGAACTTATAGCTGAAGCAACATCTAGACTAGAAGAGAAATTGAAAGAATGTGAAGAGAACAATATTACTGAATGGTCAGTTCTTAAAAATAAAATACGCGATACTCTCAATGATTATATTTACAAGAAAATAAAACGTAATCCAATGATTCTTCCAATCATTATGCAAGTATGATTTTAAGGATAAGATAATTTTAAAGTAATATTTACTTTAAAAGGGGCTGGTATATTTACCAGTCCTTTTAATATTCCTTGACATTGTAATATTTATCTGATATATTTATTAAAACTATATATCCTTTTAAGCTAATCCAGAGAGGTTACCAAGGGAAGATTATAAGGTGTTTATATTTAAATGTTTCGTATATAATTAATATGTAAATATATACTAAATATATAATATCCTAAATATCCTATTAGATACTTATGAGATGGAAACCTCCTGCTATTTTTAGTAAGGGGTTTATTTTATTTGTATTAAATCTTTGTATTATCTTTGTATTAAATAATAAATTATAAAATAGAATATTATATCCTTTTAAATTGGTACTGAGAGACTAATAAGGGAGTAGATAATATGCAAATAAACACACACGACTCCTTATATCAATTAACTGATATAAGGTTTTTTTGTAGATGACTCAAACTTCGCAGATGATTTTACCGTATAAAGCCTGGTTAGCCATAACTTCATGCACGGAAAAAAGCTAATTCCCAATTCCTCTTCCAGTCTATAAATAACAAAATAAACTCACTTCGCTACGCTGCGTTCAGACAGAATTTTGTTAACCATTTATAGCCTTCCATGCGGTACTGGAGCTTTTTTAACGTTTATTCAGCAAATATCTAACCAGGGAAATTTAAGTAAGTGCGAAGTTTGAGTAGATTATTAAATTAGCGTCTATTAAAGCAGTTTTGTTATATATACATTTATTAACCAAGATAATTGAAAAGTATAAATTTAAGGGAGGTTATTTCAAATGGCTTTAAATCGCAAAGATTTTCTAGGACTTTATAATGTAAGTTCTGATGAAATTAATGAGATCTTAACAACTGCTGAAGCAATGAAAGAAATATTTACTAGGAGTGTAAAAAAGATACCTACACTACGAGGAAAAACAATAGTTAATCTCTTTTTTGAACCCAGTACTCGAACACGCTCATCTTTTGATTTAGCTGCTAAAAGACTAAGTGCTGATGTAATGAGTATAGCCAAAAGCAGCAGTAGTGTGGTCAAGGGTGAGACACTTTATGATACTGCCAGGACCTTAGAAGTAATGGGGGCTGATGTAGTAGTTGTTAGACACAGTGTACCAGGTGCAGCAGAATTTTTATCAAGAAATCTTCAAGCTAGTGTACTAAATGCAGGTGATGGTGCACATGCCCATCCAACACAAGCATTGTTAGATATGTACACCATAAAAGAAAAGATCGGGTATATTGAGGGCTTAAAAGTAGTTATTGTAGGTGACATCATGCATAGTAGGGTAGCACGCTCTAATATCTGGGGATTGACTAAACTTGGTGCAGAGGTTCGTGTTGTTGGACCAGCTACGTTAATACCTAGGGATATTAAAAGAATGAATGTTAAGGTCTTTACAAATCTAGACAAGGCTTTAGAGGGTGCAGATGTAGTTAATATATTACGAATACAATTGGAAAGGCAATCTAAAGGTCTGTTTCCATCTATTAGAGAGTATCGACAATTTTATGGATTTAATCAAGAAAGATTTAATAAGTTATCAGATGATGTAGTAATTATGCATCCTGGTCCTATGAATAGGGGATTGGAAATTGATAGTTCGGTTGCAGATGGTACAAATTCAGTAATTACTCAACAGGTGACAAATGGTGTTGCAATCAGAATGGCTTTATTATACTTACTGGTAGGGAGGAATACAGATAATGAATATATTAATTAAAAATGCCAATATTGTAGACCCTGTAAATGATTTATTTGGATTATATGATGTTTTAATAAGCAATCAAAAGATAAGTAAAATTAGTAAAGAAATAAAAATTGAAAATAAAACAAATATAAAACTTATAGATTTAAAGGAAAAATATCTTTTGCCTGGTCTGATTGATATGCATGTACACTTAAGGGAACCTGGCTATGAAGATAAAGAGACTATACGCACTGGGTGTGAAGCTGCTGCAGCAGGTGGGTTTACTACTGTAGCTTGTATGCCCAATACTAAGCCTGTAGCTGATAATCCCTCAACAGTTGAATATATAAAGTCTAAAGCAGAACAGGCCTTAGTTAAGGTTGTTCCTATTGGGAGTATCAGTAAAGGGAGTGAAGGAAAAGAACTGGCAGAGATTGGGTTTTTGAAGGAAGCCGGGGTAAAGGGTTTATCAGATGACGGAAATCCTGTGATGAACTCAGAGATAATGAGACGAGCAATGGAATATGCCGATAGTTTTGATCTCCCTATTATTAGTCATTGTGAAGATATAAATCTGGTTGGTGATGGAGTAATGAATGAAGGATATAATTCAACTATATTAGGATTAAAACCGATACCAACAGTAGCAGAAGAAGCTATGATAGCAAGAGATGTATTACTAGCTGAATTTACTGGTGTACATCTGCATATTGCTCATTTAAGTACTAAAGGCGGTCTTGAAATGTTAAGTGAGGCTAAAAGAAAGGGTGTTAGGGTAACAGCTGAAGTAACCCCACATCATTTGATTTTTGATGATAGCATTGTTAAAGGATATAATACTGATACAAAGGTAAATCCCCCTTTACGTAGTATTGAAGATGTAAAGGCATTACAAGGGGGAGTTAAGAATGGTATTATTGATGTAATAGCCACAGACCACGCACCACACACCTATGAAGATAAGTTAGGTGAATATGATTATGCGGCGTTTGGTATCTCAGGTATTGAAACAGCAATATCATCATTATATACTGAACTTATTTCTAAAGATTTACTCACATTAAGTGATTTGGTTATCTTGATGGGCTGTAATCCTGCTAAAATACTTAATTTAGATTATCAGGGTATCAAAGAAGGTTCTATAGCTGACTTAATAGTATTTGATAAAGATATCAAATGGAAAGTAGAGAAGAAGAAATTAAAATCAAAAGGGAAAAATACTCCATTACTGGGAAGTGAATTAAGTGGTAAAGTAATCTTAACAATAGTTGATGGAGAGATTGTATATAATGATTTTGAAGGTAAAGGAGAGTTGTCTTATGGGGAAAATTAGAATAAAAAATATTAAAATAAAAAGTAATACTAAAATTACTAAGGAATATTATTTATTAGAATTAGAGGCAGGAAAATTAATTGATATTATAGAACCTGGACAATTTTTAAATATAAGACTAAGTACCACTGAAAATTATGACCCATTATTAAGAAGACCATTAAGTGTTCATGACATTAATATTGAGAAAAATAGTATCTTTCTACTATATCGTCTGGTAGGAAAGGGTACCAAGATATTAAGTAAATCTAAATCAGGGGAATACCTTGATATTATTGGACCGTTGGGAACTGGCTTTATGACTGACATTAATAATAAAGATATATTAATTGTAGGCGGGGGAATGGGAATTGCCCCTTTGTATTACTTGAGTAAAGAATTATCAATAAACAATAAACTGACTGTATTATTGGGTGGGAATAAGGAAAATGATTTAAAATATTTTGCTGAAAAGTTTTGTGATATAAGTACTGAAATAAAGCTGGCTACTATTGATGGTAGTATGGGTTATATGGGGAATGTAATTGATTTGTGGGAAAGCTTAGAACAATATAATTATGATTATATCTATACTTGTGGACCAATACCAATGTTAGTTTGTGTACAGGAACTAGCAGAAAAAAACAATATTAAAGGACAGGTTTCCCTTGAAGAGAGAATGGGTTGTGGAATTGGTCTCTGCCTATCCTGTGTCTGTCAAACGAAAGATGGTAATCAACGTGTATGTAAAGAAGGACCAGTTTTTCCATTAAATAAGGTAAATTTTGAAGATAATAATATTAATAGATGTGATTGTAATGAGTAAAGAGAAAAAAGTCTTAGACCTATCAAGCAAAATGTCATCACTAAAGCTAAAAAATCCATTGATTACAGCTTCAGGTACCTGTGGTTTTGGTGTAGAGTTAAATGATTATATTGATATAGAGAGATTAGGTGCCATAACTGTAAAAGGAATCACAGTCAACCCTCGAACAGGAAACTCTACACCAAGAATTGTAGAGACTTCCGCTGGAATATTAAATTCAATCGGCCTAGAAAATCCAGGTGTCGAAGAGTTTGTTAATGAAAAGTTGGCAGATATTAAGAATTATAAAATACCGTTAATAGTTAATATATCCGGCCATTCTATCGAAGATTTTTGTATATTAGCAGAAAAGTTATCAGCTTATCAAGAGATTTCCGCCCTTGAAGTCAATGTATCATGTCCTAATATAGCTGGTGGTGGTATGGCCTTTGGTACTGATTCTAAATTAATATATCAGGTGACAAAAGAAGTACGAAAGGTATATAATGGTAGTATTATTGTAAAACTATCACCTAATGTTACAGATATAGTTGAGATGGCTAAAGCAGCAGAAGAGGCAGGTGCTGATATCATTTCCTTGATTAATACTTTATTAGGGATGAAGATTGATATTAATAAACGAAGACCAGAATTAGGTAATATATTTGGCGGCTTATCAGGGCCAGCAATAAAGCCAGTTGCTTTGCGTATGGTATATCAAGTAGCAGCAAATTTAGATATACCAATAATAGGCATGGGTGGTATAATGTCAGGAAAAGATGCTCTCGAATTCTTAATGGCTGGCGCAAGTGCAGTAGCTGTTGGTACTGCAACCATGATCGATCCAGAATTACCTCTGAAAATTATTAGTGAAATCGAAGAATATATGAGATATAATAATATTAATAGCTTAAGTGAAATTATAGGCTCTGCTCAACTCTGATTAATGCATGCGTATATAATATAAATGATTTAAACAATATTTAAAAGGTTGTGTTTAATTATGATATATCTTCTATGGATATTAATTAGTTTATTATTTATTTTTAGCTTAATAGGTGTAGTTATTCCGTTTATACCTGATACAATACTGTTATGGGTTGGTTTTGTGATCTACCAATTTATTCTATCTACTACAAATCTACCTTTATCTTTTTGGTCAGGAATGGTAATATTAACAGTTTTAATTATATCTTCAGACTTTATGGCTAATGCCTATTTTGTCAAGAAACATGGCGGTTCTAATTTTGCAATGGCAGGGGCAGTTGCTGGATTAATATTAGGTACTATATTTCTTGGTCCCTTAGGTATAATAATTGGACCTTTTCTTATAGTATTTTTAATAGCTATCATAGAGAAGAAGAATAGTAATGATGCATTCAAAATAGGGATAGCAACGGTACTTGCTTTTTTCAGTAGTAGTATCACCAAGATTTTCCTTCAATTATTAATGATATTGTGGTTTTTTATAGTGGTATTATAATATCTGTTTTGATTATACATATTATCCAAATTTCTAGATAATACTAATCCTTGATACTATATCAAGGAGTGGTTATATGTTTAATGATTCATATATGAATTCAGGTATTGATCAAAATAAGTATAATAGAAAATTGAATTACCAGGCAACTAGTCAGCAAGGTTCACCACCTCAGGCCCCGCCGGTAACGCCAGGAGAACACCCTAATCCAGGGAGAACTCACCCCAATCAACGGCCACAAAGCCCAGGACAAGCACCCTCTAATCGAGGTCAGGGTGATAAGCAAAATAACAATCTTCAGAATATAAAAGAACTAGGAGAAACAAATTCTCCAGATAATGTAATGAGTGATATCCATACTATTCCTATAATTGGTCAAATTGAGGGCCATTTAGTCTTACCACCTAAAAATAAAACAACAAAATATGAACATATTATTCCTC
>JADQBV010000389.1 GCA_016278415.1 Halanaerobiales bacterium | reverse complement strand
CCTATGTCAAACAATTTATGTTACCTCCCTTAATCAACTATATCTAAAAAAAGTCATTAAATTCACTAAATAGTTTCTTTATTTTATCGAAAAAATTTCCAACTATATCATTAGCAAAAACATTTTTTTTGTTAACAGGTTTATGATACCGGGCACCATATTCAACTAAACCAACTGCTGTCGAAAATATTGCTTTAGGTACTTTGCCACCCTTTTTTATATACACAGGATTATCAATAACATCAGATAATCCATTTATATAGCTAGGTTCACCCAAACGAACAGGCAAATCGATTATACCACTTGCTAATTGATCTGCGCCTTTTAGTAAGGATGCACCACCTGTAATAACTATACCAGCAGGTGTTAAATCCCTTGGACCTACCCGGTCAAGTTCCCTTTTTATCAGTGTAAATATTTCTTGTAAACGAGGCTCTATAACTCCACACAATTTTTTTAGTGGTACTTGATTCTGTTTTTTACCACTAGCTGTGTATACATCAATAAAATCATCTTTTCCAGCCATTTCACTTAATGCACACCCATATGTAATCTTAACTTTTTCTGCTTCTGATATAGGTGTTCGCAAGCCTACCGCAATATCATTACTTACATGATTACCTCCAACTGGTAAAACTGATGTGTAACAAATACTACCTTCCTGAAATACAACTAAATCAGTAGTACCTCCACCCATATCTACAAGTGCTACACCTAGCTCCTTTTCATCTGTTGTCAAGACAGATTCACTGGAAGCAAGAGGCTCTAATACTATATCATCAACATTTAAACCAGCCCTTAATACGCTTTTAACAAGATTCTGTATTGAAGTACTTGAACCAGTTATAATATGTGTCTCAACTTCAAGCCGAACACCTGACATCCCTAAAGGGTCTTTTATGCCAGCACAACCATCTACTATAAATTCCCGGGCCAGAACATGAATCATCTCTTCTTCAGCAGACAAAGGAATAATTTTAGCAGCCTCCATAACCCTTTTAATATCTGTATCTTTTATTTCTTTTTCTTCACCAGTAACAGCAACAACACCATGACTGTTTAAAGAAGATATATGGGCACCAGCAATACCAACAAAGGCAGAGTCAATCGTAATACCTGCCATTCGTTCTGCTTTTTTGTAGGCTTCTTTAATTGCCTGACTAGTTTCATCGATATCAACAACAATACCCTTCCTTAAACCATGTGAAGGAGAAATACCAATTCCAATTATATCTATATTATTATCATCAGAAACCTCTGCTATAATTGCACAAATTTTAGTTGTCCCAATATCAAGTCCGGTTATAATTCTGCGTCCTCCCACAAGTTTTTACCTCCTCCCCTAGACTATCTAGATTAAATCTTCTATGTTATCATTTCTATATTATCTCTACTAGAATAAATTCAACATTAATACCTAAATTCCTTTATTTATACATAAATTATTTATTTAATTTGATTACAGGTTTTTTATACAGACTCAAATCTATATATCCAACATCTAATTTCTCCTCATTTATTTTAATAATAATAGATTGTAAAACCCTGAACTTTTCCATAAGATGAGAAGGAATACCCAAGTATATAGGTGTTTTTCTAAAACTAGCAGTTATAGTGTTTTCATCTTTATAACTCACTGATGCAATAACAGATCTAACATCTATATCTAATTCCTTAAGGGCTTGTACAATATCATTAAATACTGGAGAGAAGCTAATATATTTATTATTCAAAGAATAACCAAGACCCTTAATCTCAGGTACTAAAACCCTAGAGTTTATAGAGCCTGTCTCAACTATAAAGCCACTACTAGTAAAAGATAAATATTGACCATCGTTATTAATTTTAGCAATAGGTTCCCGTTCTTTGATATTAAGTATAATCTGATCAGGATAATCCTTTATAATCTCAACACTTTTAATATAAGGGTGGCCTAATAAATCTTTATTAAGATCACGTTGGTCAAGAAACAAAATATTGTCATTTAAATATGTATGCATAATATTTGATATTTCTTCTTCACTTACAATATTAAGACCACTATATTCAAAATTTCTAATCTGAAAAAATGGAGAAAAAGAAAAAGAGATTAGTGCAATAGTACTAATGAAAGTTATTAGATAGACTAAAAGTTTATTTTGTGACATAAAATATTACTCCTCCCTTAGGCCATCTCTTTGCTTTTTCTTACTTTATCAATAAATAGTTCTCCAACACGATAGACATCTCCTGCTCCTATTGTAATAACCAGATCTTTGCTCCTGACAATTTTCGTTAGATATTTTACCACATCATCTAAATCAGCTATATAATCTACTGGAAAAGAATTACTCTTGGCAATTGACTTAGATAAATCTTCTGCATTAACACCGGGTATTTTTTCCTCGCCAGCTGAGTATATATCAGTAATAATTAGATGATCAACAAATTCAAATGACCTATCAAAATTTTTCATCAAATGTTTAGTACGGCTATATCTATGTGGTTGAAATATGGCAATTACCCTCTCATATCCTGTGTTTTTAGCAACTTTCATGGTTGCTTCAATTTCTGTTGGATGATGAGCATAATCATCTACAATAAGTATATCACCTAATAACCCTTTTTTTTCAAAACGACGGTGAACGCCAGCATATTTATCTATACCAGATTTTATCTGCTCATAACTCATACCAGAATGAATAGCAACAGCTATTGCTGCTAGTGAATTCAAGACATTATGCCTTCCTGGAATTTGCAAATTTATTTCACAAATTTCTTTTTCATTTACAAAGAGTTTATAAATACTTCCAAAAGGATATAATTCGCAATCTTTAGCCTGAATATCACCTTTATTAATCCCATATGTAACTACTTTTTTATCATTGACATTAACTAAGCTCATTAATGTCTCATCTTCTGCACAGACAATAGATTTTCCGTAATCAGGTATCTTTTCTAGGAATTTTTTAAATGTGTTTAATAACTTTTCTTCTGTATCATAAAAATCTTGATGATCCATTTCAACATTAGTAACTACAACTATTTCTGGTTGATAATAGAGAAATGATCCATCACTCTCATCGGCTTCAGTAAGTAAATATTCACCTTTACCTAGGTAATAATTGCCACCTATAGAATCTAATTCTCCACCAACTAAAATAGTAGGATCCTGATTCCCTTCCAACAATATAGTAGCAGCCATTGATGTCGTAGTTGTCTTACCATGTGTACCGGATATTGCAATACCCTTTTGCTCTTTCATCAATTCTGCAAGCATCTCAGCTCTTTTGTAAACAGAGATATCATTCTCTCTTGCATAAAGCAATTCCGGGTTTGTCTCTGGAATAGCATTAGAAATTACGACTAAATCTACCCCTTTAACATTACTGGCATCATGTCCTATATGTATTTCTGCACCTTTTTTACGTAACATCTCCAATAAATGAGAATCATTCAAATCAGAACCACTGACTATACGTCCTTTTTCTAACAATATTTCAGCAATTCCACTCATTGAAATACCACCAATTCCAATAAAATGTACCTTATTAAAACTCTTCATCTACTACTCACCTCTTTCCATCTTTCACTTAATAATATATGCAAATCAAGAATCTATTGTTAAACAGTTTAGTTTTACGGTTCTCCTTCATTCTAGTTGGGACAAAAAGTCCGGAAATTTTGCTATATTATTTCTTTAATTAAAGCAATAATATTATTTACTGCCTCAAGATTACCTATTTTTTTACTATTTCTAGACATATTCTTTAACTTCTCTTTATCTGAAAATATTGATTCTATCTGACTTATCAATATTTTACTAGACAAATCTTTATCTAGAATTACTTCAGCTGCCCCGTGCTTTTCTAAATTACGAGCATTATATTCTTGATGATTTTCGGCTGCATGTGGATATGGCACTAGTATTGACGGTAAGCCTTTTGCTGTAATTTCAGCAATACCTGTAGCTCCAGCCCTATAAATTATCAAATCCGCAGCTGCATATGCATACTCCATATTATTAAGGTATGGCATGATTTGAAAATTATCATGATCTTCTATATTAATTCCAGATTTCTCTATTTCAGTCAAAACTATTTGATAATTCTTTTTCCCAGTTATATGAATTATTTGTATAGTAGAATCATCTTTATAATAGTGGTACAAATCAACCATTGCTTGATTAATACTCATTGATCCCTGGCTTCCACCAAAAACAAGTACTGTCTTTTTATTGGGCTCTAGTGATAATTTTTTTAAACCCTTAAATCTATCAGTATTAACAATCACTTCTCTTATAGGGTTACCAGTCACACTATATACTGCTTTTATGTTTTCGGGGAAATACTGTTTAGCATCAGCGAAATTAAGCGCTATAGCATCTACTCTCCTTGCTAATAGCTTATTAGTAAAACCAGGATAAACATTTTGTTCATGAATGATTGTTGGTATTTTCAAGAAAGTAGCCGCCAATACCACTGGACCTGCTACAAACCCACCTGTACCCAGGACAAAATCAGGTTGATAACTTTTAATAATCCTAAGTGCCTGAAAAAATCCAGCAGTCGTTTTTAAGGTGGAGCTTAGTAATTTAAATGAAATCTTTCGTGGTAGTGGTGCAACATTAACTTCTTGATAATCTATACCCTCTGAAGGAATAATATCACCTTCTAAACCACCCTTTGAGCCCAAGTAAAGTATTTCCCAACCCTTTGCCTGCAAAGCTCGAAGAACAGCCAAAGCAGGATATATATGACCACCTGTTCCTCCACCAGTTACAATAGCTTTCATTAAAGTCACACCTCTTATCCTCTATATTATTCCAATGTATGTCGTGAAATATTCAATAAAATACCAACTGCAGACAACATGATTACCAATGAAGTACCACCATAACTTATAAAAGGTAGTGTTATACCTGTAATTGGCATCGAAGAAGTTACTACACCAATATTTATCATGGCTTGAATGATAACCATTGAAGAGATTCCAACTGCTAACATAGAGCCAAACATATCTGGAACACTAGTAGCAATTTTTAAACCACGCCAGGCAAATAAGAAAAATAAGCCTAAAACCAGTACTGTACCTATTAAACCTAGTTCTTCACCTAAAACAGCGAATATAAAATCAGTGCCTGGTTCCGGTAGATAAAGAAACTTCTGTTTACTCTGACCTAGCCCAACACCAAATATCCCACCAGAGCCCAGAGCCAATAAAGACTGTATGATATGATATCCAGTGTCTAAAGGATCAGCCCAGGGATTTAAGAAAGACAATAGTCTTTCCTTTCGATATTCTTCGCTAAAAATAAAATATATGATCAATGGGATCCCAGCGGCTATTAATCCACTAAGGTGAAGCAATTTTGCACCTGCTGCGAAAATCATTAGGAAAAAGGTGCCTGCAATGGTCACAGCAGTACCAAGATCTGGTTCCATTAAAATAAGTAAGAAAATAACAGCTAATATAATTAAAGGTGGTAGTAAACCATCAAAGAAAGACTTAATCTTATCTCCTTTTTTGGAAAAATAGTGTGCCAGGTAAATTACTAAACCTAGTTTTGCTAATTCTGATGGTTGCACACCAATTGAACCTATCCCAATCCATCTACGAGAACCTCCAGCGACTCTACCAATACCAGGTATCAAAACTAATACCAGTATGATTATAGTAATTATTAAGATTAATTTAGCATACTTTTGGTATATGTGATAATCAATGTTCATTAATATAATCATGGAAGCAATACCAACTACTGACCACATCATTTGATTTTTAAACAAATGAAAGCTATCATTATAATCTGCAAGTGCTCTAATTGAACTAGCACTCAAAATCATAATAAGCCCAATAGACATTAATGTTAATATTACAAATAAGATTATAAAATCGGGTGCTCGTTTTTCCTCCAAGCTCAACTCCCCCTTCATCTCACTAGCATTAATAAATCTCCCAGAACTCCTAGTTCCTGACCTTTGGTCATCCTACAGGGCCTATATAACTTGCAGTCTGTACCGCTAGTTTAGCTTTCAAAAACAGATAACTCTTTAACTGCATCCTGAAATTCTTTACCTCGTACTTTATAGCTAGAATACATATCCCAACTAGGGCATGCTGGTGATAATAATAGGCAATCTCCTGGCTGTAAATAATCACCAGCCGTCTGAACACTATCCTGCATATCCTCTGCTATATGTATATTTATATTATTAAATCCTTGATTTAATGCTACCTCTTTCAATTTGAATCGAGTTTCTCCAAACAAAATAAGTGTTTTTACTTTTCTGCAAGCAATTTCTGCCCATTGGGTAAAATCTGCATTACGGTCTTGTCCACCTGCTATTAACACTATAGGTCTATCGAAAGACTCTACGGCCTTTATTGCTGCATCCGGATTTGTAGCTTTGGAATCATCAACTACAAGTATGTCTCCTTTTAAATTATAAACAGTTTGTAAACGATGTGCTGATGGCTTAAAACCCTTAATAGTTTTTTTTATGACTTCTATTGAAGAACCAGCAAGATAAGAAGCAAGAATGGCAAAACATACATTCTGAATGTTATGCTTACCCTTTAGAGGAATCTCGCTAATATTCATTATATTAATCTTATTACATTTATCATATATTACAATCATATCATCCTTTACAGATACACCTTGTCCCTTTTTATCTATATTCTCTTCTAGACTTACATTATATATTTTACCCGGGAATCCTGCTACTGCCTTTATAACGTTCTCATCATCACTATTTATAACTGCATAATCATCAAAAGTCTGATTTTCAAAAATTCTCTTTTTAGCTAACCAGTAATTTTCTATAGTTTTATGTCTATCCAGATGGTCAGGGGTAAAATTTAGGTATATACTAATATCCGGTCTGAAATCTTTAATTGTTTCTAATTGAAAAGAGCTAATCTCAACCACTAACCAATCATCACTGCTAAGACCAACAGCTTCAGTTACCAAGGGGATTCCAATATTACCAGCTATTCTTACTTCACCTATGTCAGCATTTTTTAATATCTCACCAATCAGAGAAGTAGTAGTAGTCTTACCATTTGTTCCAGTAATAGCAATGATATTAGCCTCAGTAAAATTATAAGCCAATTCAATTTCACTTATTATGGGTATACCCTTTTTTTCTGCCTTATGAAAAAAAGGTATATCAAGTGGTACACCTGGACTAACTACAATCATATCAGAATTTAAACATTTTTCTCCATGCCCACCCAACTCATACTCTATATCAATCTCTTCCAGCTTATTTAGTTCATTTTGTAATTGTTCAGCTGTTTTTATATCAGAAACTACTACATCTGCTCCATGTTCAACTAACATTCTAGCAGATGCTACCCCTGTTCTACTTAAACCAATTACTGCTATTTTTTTATCCATAACTTCCAGCATCTTTATTCTCCCTTTATTATCTAATTATTAACCCATTAGTATTTTTGGATCTTTTCCATAACCGTAGGTATATACCTAGACATTTTGCTATTAACCTGAAGGAATTTGAAAAGTCTCCAATACGGACTGATTGTAAGAAATCTTCCATTTTAAAAACCTTTAAGGTTGATTTACTT
>JADQBV010000451.1 GCA_016278415.1 Halanaerobiales bacterium | reverse complement strand
TCTTGGTTTAATAAATGGTGCTGCTACAGGTTTATTAACAGGGGTAATACTATATGTGATGTATGGTAACCCTTATTTGGGGATAATAATCTTTCTGGCTATGATCTTAAATTTATTGATTGCTGGTTTATTTGGTTTTTTAATTCCACTAGGTTTAAAATCAATCGGGGTCGACCCGGCCCTTGCATCGGCAATATTTTTAACTACTGCAACAGATGTTTTCGGCTTTTTTGTTTTCCTAGGTTTAGCAAAAATATTTTTGAAATATTTAGTGTGAACTTAAGTTATAAAATAAATAATGATCGAGGTGATAACGCTTGGCAACATTAAAAGATATTGCAAAGGGAGCAGGGGTAACTGTTACTACTGTTTCGAGGGTACTGAATAATAGAGGGTATATAAGTGATGAAACTAGGGAAAAGGTATATCAGGTGATGAAGGAATTGGATTACCAACCAAATGAAATTGCTCGGTCCCTTTCCAGGAAAAAGTCCAATATTATAGGTTTGATAATCCCTACTATAGGCCACCCCTTTTTTAGTGAGTTATCATTTTATCTAGAGTATTATGCTTATAAAGAGGGTTATAAGTTAATGTTATGTAATTCCCAAATGGAGGCTAAGAAAGAGAAGGAATATATTGATATGTTACGGGCACATCAAGTAGATGGCCTAATATTAGCAAGTCACACCCTAGAGGTTGAAGATTATATTAATATAGACTTACCAATAGTAACTTTTGATAGGAAGGTGGGGAATATTCCATATATCACCTCAGACAATTACCAAGGCGGGAGTTTAGCTACAAATTTGTTAATAAATAAGGGGTGTAAGAAAATTGTTTATATTGGTGGTAACCTTAAATTGGATCTGTTAGCAAATATAAGATATGATGTTTTTTTGGAAATAGCAGAAAAACGTGGAATAGAACATTTTATTGTTCAAACTGATTTGAATGGATTTAATATAGCTGAATATCGTAAATTGATTTTTGATTTATTGAAAGAGCACCCGGATATTGATGGTATATTTGCAAGTAGTGATTTAATAGCAGCTACTGTTATACGAGTGGCTCAAAGGGTTAACAAGAAAATCCCTGAGGATATTAAAATTGTAGGATATGATGATATACAAGAAGCCTCCTTGTTTGTTCCTGAGATAACAAGTATTAGACAGCCAATTAAAAAAATGGGAAGTATGGCTATAGAGGTACTAAAAAAGCAAATTAATAAAGAAAAGGTAGCCAAATCTAACATAATAGCTGTTGAATTAGTTGAAAGGGAAACAACATAATACCCCCTCCTGTCTATTCTAGTATCACCAACAAGGTTCTTAAAATCATTTTATATGGTTAAAATAAAATTTCGTTGGAAAAAGAGATTGCTTATAATATCTTAATATTCAAAATACATAAATTTATTATGTCAACCGCTTGACATAATAAAAAAATTAATTTATAATATATTTAAATTAGACTTATATCACTCAATTAATATGGTAAATTATTATCAGGTTAACCATTGAGTTTATGTCAACCGCCTGACATTAAGTATAAGTCTAAAAAATATGGGTAAATTATTGCACGCAGCAGGTAATGGCACCAAGTGAAGAACAGGTATCAGCTGCAGAACAATTAGCAGGTGTTGTTAATAAACTTGAAACGGCTGTTGAGTTAATAAATGGAACATTAACTAGATTTAAAGTCTAGCTTAATTGCATTTTAATTATAAAATACTTAAATAAATAAGGGGATATTTAATATGACTTTAAAGAATGAAATAATTTTGATTACATATGCAGACAGTATGGGTAAAAATTTACATGATTTGAACCATATATTAAAAAAACACTTTAATGATGCAGTTGGTGGGGTTCATATTTTACCGTTCTTTCCATCTTCTGCTGACCGCGGTTTTGCCCCTCTGACATATCAAGAGGTAGATGGAAAATTTGGTGATTGGAATAATATTTCAGATTTAGCCAAAGAATTTTATTTAATGTTTGATTTTATGATTAACCATATATCACGGCAATCTAAGTATTTTAAGAGTTTTAGAAAGGATAAAGAAAATTCACCTTACGCAGATTTTTTTATTAGATATAAAGATTTTTGGACTGATGGCGAACCAACTCAAGGGGAAATAGATCTGATATATAAAAGAAAACCTAGGGCACCATATATCAAGGTTGAATTTGAAGATGGTACTAGTGAAAAGGTATGGTGTACTTTTGATGTGGAGCAGGTGGATCTTAACCTAAATTCTAAAGTGGCTAGAAATTTTGTGGAAAAATCTCTTTTAAGTATGGTGGAAAAGGGGGCTTCTATAATTAGGTTAGATGCCTTTGCATATGCTACTAAAAAACAAGGAACAAATTGTTTCTTTGTTGAGCCTGATGTCTGGGAATTACTTAATTATGCCAGGGAGATTGTAGCACCCTATGATGTTGAAGTTCTGCCAGAGATCCACGAACATTACTCTATTCAGTTAAAATTAGCAGAGAAGGGATATTGGGTCTATGATTTTGCCTTACCTATGCTAATGCTTTACTCGCTATATAGCGGATCAAATAAGAGGTTGGTCAATTGGCTCAAACAGTGTCCCGCTAAGCAATTTACTACTTTAGACACCCATGATGGTATTGGAGTAGTTGATGTGAAAGGCTTAATGACTGATAAAGAGATTGATAAAACTAAAGAATATCTTTATGCTAGTGGTTCAAATGTAAAGAAAATTTATAGTACTGCTGCTTACGATAATCTTGATATTTATCAGATTAATTGTACTTATTATTCTGCTTTAGGGAATGATGATGGGGCTTATTTACTTGCTAGGGCAATTCAATTTTTTGCCCCTGGGATACCTCAGATGTATTATGTTGGTATGCTAGCAGGTGAGAATGATATTGAACTCTTGGAAAAGACAAAGGTTGGTAGAAATATAAATCGACATTACTATACCTTACAGGAGGTTGAAGAAAATGTTCAACGCCCAGTTGTCAAAAAGTTAGTAAAACTAATGGAATTTCGTAATAGTTATCCTGCTTTTAAGGGTGAGTACACTCTCCATGATGTATCTGACGAGGAATTGATAAAAATCTCTTGGCAAAAAGACAAATATAAGACTACATTAATAGCTAATCTCAATAGCCACCAGTTTACCATAACTTATTTTGATAAAGCAAGTGCAATAAATGTTGAACTATTTTAATACATAGCATAATAGTAGTTATTCATGGTTTAAGGATCTTTTATAACCCCTTCATTAAAAATATTAACTTATAAGATTTAATAGATAGAATATCTAATATAACCAACAAGATAAATTTGGACTTTATTCCTAAAGTGGTTTTAAGCTTGAGGAGGTGATATTTACGCAATCTAGTTTGTTGAAGGTAAAATGTATTAAAAACATTAGGGGGAATTAAAATTATGAAAAGTTTAAGATTATCTATTTTATTTATGTTAGTAGCAGTATTGTTGGTAAGTGGTTTTGCCCAGGCAGTAGATATTACTATATTAAATTCTAAAGGGGAAATTCAGAGTCAGTTAGAAGATGCAGCAGCGTTATTTAGTAGTCAAACAGCAGGTGTTAAAATAGAGGTTATTCCTGCTCCTGCAGGAACATCACCCTATGAAAAGGTAATTTCTATGTATGCTTCTGGTAATGCACCTACTTTATCTATGTTGGATCCTGGTGATGTAGCAAGATTTAGTGAAAAGGCATATGATCTATCGTCAGAAAGATGGGTAAATGATGCTATAGATCGTAGCCTTGACATGGGTACCCTTGATGACGGCAGAATTGTTGGTTTTCCAGTTACAGTTGAGGGATATGGCTTTATCTACAATAAAGCTTTAGTTGATAAAGCAGTTGGCGGAAATTTTGACCCAGCCACAATTAATTCCCGGGTGGCTCTGGAAGATTTATTCAAGAAGCTTGAAGCTTCTGGTGTAGGAGCATTAGTAATATCTTCAATGGATTGGTCTTTGGCAGGACACTTTTTGCCTTTATCATACTCAGCTCAATCTAAAGACCCATCACTAGTTGCAGACTACTTCACAGCACTTAGAGAAGGAAATATTGATTTAAGTATAGATGAAGAATTTAATGGTCTGATCAGTACTTTTGATTTAATGAAAGAGTATAATATAGATAAGAATGACCCTTTATCAAGCGACTATGATAGAGGCTCTCGTGTATTAGGTGAAGGCGAAGTTGGGCTATGGTTTATGGGTAATTGGGCATGGCCTAATATTAGTGAGTTTGATGCTGACGGTCAGTATGGCTTTTTACCAGTTCCAGTAAGTAGCAATACTGCTGAATACGGTAATGTTGGTATCCCTGTAGGGGTAACAAAGTATTTCATTATGGATGGAGAGCAGAGCAGTCCAGAACAAATCCAGGCAGCTAAGGACTTTTTGAATTGGTTTGTATATGATGCAGAAGGTCAGGATGCCCTTGTAAATAAAGCCAAAGTTATACCTGCTTTCAGTAATATTGCTTTAGAACCTAATGATCCACTAGCGAAGTCTATCCTTAGTTATGCAGCTGAAGGTAATACGATGGAATTTATTACTACCTTACCTCCTGATCATTGGTCTGAACTTGGTGCTTCTATGCAAAAATACCTGGTAGATGTAGTAGATAGAGAAGGTCTAATTAAAGAGATCGAGACATATTGGAAAGAATTAGAATAGTTAGCTAAAGTAAAGTTATAATTAACTAGGCTTTATGTAGTATTGAGCAGCAATTAAATTGCTGCTCAATACCCTATTACTTAAATACCACTATAAATAGGAGGTGTAGTAATGTTAGATCAAAAGAGTTTTATGGATAAGTTAAAAACGTATTTGATATTCGCTGGACCTACTTCTTTTGTATTTTTTACTGTAATTATAATTCCGTTTGTCTTTGGGATTTTTTTGACATTGACGAATTGGAATGGTTTATCAGCAGATTATTCTTTTGTTCAACTTGAAAATTATGTCAAGGTTATTCAGGATCAGGCCTATTGGCAATCATTTCTACTTACATTGAAATATGTGTTTTACACGGTGATTTTTGTAAATGTTATAGCTTTTACCCTGGCTTATCTTTTAACTAGTGGTATGAAAGGGCAGAATTTTTTAAGGGCAGGTTTTTTTACACCTAATCTGATTGGCGGGGTTGTACTGGGGCTTATTTGGCGTTTTGTTTTTTCAAATGTCTTAGTGTATTTCGGAGAAATTACTGGTCTTGTTATTTTCTCTAAATCCTGGCTTTCTCACCCAGACAATGCCTTTTGGACATTGGTAATTGTTAGTACCTGGCAGTATTCTGGATATATGATGCTTATTTATATAGCTGGATTTATGGGTGTACCTAAAGATGTAGTTGAAGCTGCCACAATAGATGGTGCCAATTCATTTCAGAAAATCAAAAGCGTTATTATTCCATTAATGATTCCTTCATTTGTTATATCTGTATTTTTAACATTGCAGAGAACTTTCCTTGTATATGATGTGAATCTCGCTCTGACTAAGGGCGGTCCTTTTAAAAGTACAGAGTTAATATCTATGCATGTATATAAAAAGGCTTTTCTGGCTCAGGAATACGCACTAGGCCAGTCTCAGGCTTTTTTCCTCTTTTTATTGGTAGCAGGAATCACTTTCTTTCAGGTCTATTTTAGTAAGAAGTTGGAGGTGGAACAATAATGGCAAAAGGAAATAGAATACTTCGATTTTTAAAAATTGGATTCTTGTTTACATTATTAGCGGTCTATCTTTTTCCTTTCTATGTTTTAATAATAAATACTTTGAAGGATAAGACCCAGATCTTAAAAGCACCCCTGGATTTGCCAAGATATTTAGGATTAGAAAATTTTGTAATAGCCTTTGAAAAGATGAGTTATTTGCATGCCTTTTTTAATATATTGATTATTACGATATTTAGTGTACTCTTAATAGTAATATTTGCATCAATGACCGCTTATTTATTTGTAAGGACAAAGTGGAAGTTTAACAAAATTATGTTCTTTGTAATGGTTGCTTCAATGTTAATACCATTTCAGGCAGTAATGATTCCTCTTGTTACTATTTATGGTTCTATGAATTTATTAAATAATAAGTGGACTTTAATATACATGTATATGGGCTTTGGTTCATCATTAGCTGTTTTTATTTACCATGGGTTTATAAAGAGTATTCCACTAGAATTAGAAGAGGCTGCGATGATAGATGGATGTACGAGGCTACAGACCTTCTTTAAAATTGTTTTTCCTTTGTTAAAACCGACAACAATGACTCTGGTAATTTTGAATGTTTTATGGATCTGGAATGATTTCTTGTTGCCATCATTAGTATTAATAACTGCTAAAACCAGGACTTTAATGCTTTCAACATATTATTTTCATGGAACATATACGTCAGACTATGCATTACTAATGGCCTCGCTATTACTAACTATTGCTCCAGTAATAGTACTTTACCTGTTTATACAAAAACATATAATTAAAGGAGTAATGCAGGGTTCAATAAAGTAAGGACTTTATTTCAAGAGTAAGTTATTTAATGTAAAATCTGGAAACTTCTTAATCCTGATACAATTGTTGTGATTATTGCTGTCATAATTAACACTAAAATAAAAGATGTACTTAAAATCCCTTACCCCTACTTTTTGTTTAGTGGGGGTAATCAATATATAAAAAAGGAAAGAGGATGGATTAGAATGAAATATACAGATATGAAAACCTATTACCAGGAAAAATATAGACCCCAGTTTCATTTTTCGCCAATTAAGAATTGGATGAATGACCCAAACGGTTTGGTTTATTATCAGGGGGAATACCATTTGTTCTATCAATATAATCCAGAAGGCACTACCTGGGGCCCGATGTACTGGGGTCATGCTGTGAGTGAAAATTTAGTTCATTGGGAACATCTACCGATAGCATTGGAGCCAGATCATAATGGTATGATATTTTCAGGGAGTGTAGTAGTAGATTGGCATAATAGTAGCGGTTTTTTTAACGATGGACATGGATTGGTAGCTGTTTTCACACATGCTGATAGCTATTCTGATACTGGCCGCCTAAGGCAACGGCAGAGTCTAGCTTATAGTAATGATAAGGGTAGGACTTGGGTTATGTATGAAGGCAACCCAGTTTTATGTGATGAAGATATAACTGATTTCCGTGACCCAAAGGTATATTGGTTTGAAGAATTTGAAAAGTGGATTATGATACTTGTAGCAGGTGATCATATTCGATTTTATGGTTCAAAGAACCTAAAAAACTGGGAGTATCTTAGTGGTTTTTATGGTGGAAGTACAGATGGAGTCTGGGAATGTCCTGATTTCTTTAAACTCCCTGTAGAAGGAACTGATGATTATAAGTGGGTTTTAGAGGTAGATGTTAATCCAGGAGGTCCATATGGTGGTTCTGGGGCCCAATACTTTATTGGTAATTTTGATGGTAATCGCTTTATAAATGATAATCCAGATGACACTGTTTTATGGTTAGATTATGGAAAGGATTACTATGCCGGTGTTTCTTGGTCAAATGTTCCGGAATCTGACGGAAGAAGACTCTGGATAGCTTGGATGAGTAACTGGCAGTATGCTAATAAGGT
>JADQBV010000063.1 GCA_016278415.1 Halanaerobiales bacterium | reverse complement strand
TGCTTGCTGCTGATGGTTATTTGAGCTTGACAGAGGGTAAATATTCAGTAGTACAGCTTAATAATATATCGTACAAAGTGCTAAAGGGTGAAGAAAAAGTTGAGCAGAGGGTAGAAGCAAAACAGCATAAAATCACTAGTGATAATGAACTGTTTGAAATCTTAAGGACTTTGAGAAAAGATCTTGCAGATAAAGATAATGTCCCACCTTATGTTATATTCCATGATAGTACTTTGCGAGAAATGAGCCAATATTTCCCTACCAATGAAAGTTCTATGCTAAGAATAACTGGTGTGGGAGAGGTTAAATATAAAAAATATGGTGGACAATTTATTAAATTAATTAAGGAATACGTTGAGGATAATGACCTTGATACGAATAATAATCTCAAGGTTGTGAAAAAGTCCTCATCAAAAAATGGAAGTAGAAATAGTCATTTACTTACCTATAAGTTATTTAAGTCAGGAAAAAGCATAAAAGAGATAGCAGATGAGAGGGATCTTAGTAATATTACTATTGAAAATCATATTTTCAAGTGTAAAAAAGAAGGTTTAGATATTGATATTGATTTCTTAATTCCAGATGAATATCATGAAGAAATACTCTTAGCTATTGAAGAACAAGGTAGTGATAAATTGAAACCTATCAAAGAGGCCCTACCAGGAGAAGTGAGTTATACAGCTATAAAGGCAGTACTATGTAAGCAGGAATCCTAATATAGGTGTATTGGATAATATTATAAAAATGAATTATTTGACTGTTATTTTTAAGAGAAATAATAAAAAAGAGAATTAATAAATAATAGAGGACACACTGATATATGGAAAAAATTAAAATTAATAATCAAACTTTAGAATATACGATTATTCGTTCTAATAGAAAGACTCTTGGTCTAGAGATTAGACCTGAAAAGGGTTTATTGATCCGGGCACCGAAAAGGATTTCTCAGCAGAAAATTCAGGAAGTAATAATAAAAAAGAGTTCTTGGATAATCAAAAAACTGGAAGAGGTTAAAGAAATAAAACCTGAACCGAAACCCTTAGAATTTATAACAGGAGAAGAGATACTTTATTTAGGTGAGTATTATAAAATTAAAATTAAAGAAGTAAAAAACTGTAAAAGAACTAAAGTGGTATTTAAATACGATTTTTTTCTGATCACTGTAGATTACAATATAAAGAAAGAGGAGCGGAGACAGATAATCAGAAATGCTTTAGTAGTATGGTATAAAAATCATGCTGGCCTAGTTATAAACAAAAGGATTAATATTTTTAAGGATAGAATTGGTGTGGAACCTGCACTTGTCAGGATAAAAAAACAGAGAAAGAGGTGGGGCAGCTGTAGTTCCATGGGTAATATAAATTTTAATTGGAAACTGATAATGGCCCCGATGTCAGTACTTGATTACTTGGTTGTTCATGAGCTTGCCCATTTAGTACACCCTAATCATTCTAAAGAATACTGGAATTTGGTAGAATTAATTATATCTGACTACCAGGATAGGCAAGACTGGTTAAAGATTAATGGTAATTTGTTAACAATATAATGATTTCTATTAGAGATTAATGATGATAGCGCTTATACACTGATAATTGATTTTATACAAAAATCTTTTTTGTTTTTAACAAACAACCCACCCTATATATGGAGGATGGGTTTGTTTAAGTTATCTAGGGATACAAACGGGATCCCCTATTATTAAATTATTAGCATCTAATTGTGGATTGGCTGTTATTATCTGTTCTAATGTTACACCATATTGCCTTGCAATACTGAATAAAGTATCTCCGGGTTTAATTCTGTAGATGGAACCACCATAACAAGGAAATGGACCTCCACCAGGGGAAGGAGGTAGACAAATTTCTTCCCCAACACGTAAATTGTTAGGATTTACACCTGGATTTATGGATATAAGGGCATCAAGTGTATAACCGAAACGCCTAGCGATTTCAATTAATGTATCACCTGGCTGAATGGTGTATAGTCTCCCTGGACATTCTTCTTGAACAGGGGGTGTAGCTGGTATACATATTTGTTGACCAATTTGTAATCTATCTGCTTGTAATCCTGTATTTGCATTTAGTATTGATTGCACACTAATGTTATACCTATTTGCTATACTATATAAGGTATCTCCAATGACAATAGTGTATAGAAATCCATCGGGACAAGGGGTTTGATTACTATTAACCATGATTATAGTCTCCTTTTCACTCATATTATTATATAATATGAGTTGTTTGTTATATTTGGAACTAGGTAGAATGAAAAAACAAGGAGGAAATAATAAAACATAAAATTAATATTTAGAGCAGATATATTAAATTTTATATAAATATTGAAATGATGAAAGTAGAGCTTAATTATTGAAAAAGGGAGAAGAAGAAATATGATAACTGATTTAGAGATAAAGATAATAGAGTTCAATTCCACGGAATACAGTGCAGAGTTAGAATTAAGGAATGAAATATTGAGAATACCAATAGGAATGAAAATATTTGAAGAAGTCCCAGATGATGATATAGCAGATATTCATATAGGGGCTTTTATTAATAAGAATTTGATAGGTTGTCTTTTATTAACAAGACTTAATAATAAGATTATTAAGATGAGACAGGTAGCGGTTAATGAAGAATATCAGGGTAAATATGTAGGAAGTAAGATGGTTAGATATGCAGAGGATTATTCTAGGAGTCAGGGATATCAGGAAATGGTTTTACATGCCAGGGATAATGCGGTGATATTTTACAAGAACTTAGGTTATGAGGTGTCTGGAGATGAATTTATTGAAGTAAATATTCCTCACTATGAAATGCATAAATCCTTGTGATATATTATCTGATTTTAGTTTAATTAAGTAATAATTTAAAATGTATACATATTTATATATGAATAATAGAGGATGAATTTGCTGGCTATATTTCTTCCTCAATAAATTGTTCTGGATTAACAAAGACTCCGTTAACCTTTACAGCCCAGTGAAGATGAGGGCCAGTAGAGAAACCAGTTGAACCTATACTACCAATAATATCTCCTTCGTTGACTTCTTGCCCGACGCTCACATGAATTTTATCTAAATGGCTGTAGGAGCTAGAAACATTCCAACCATGATCAATAATAATCGTATTTCCTGTAACAAGTAGTTCTGTTGAAAGCTTAACAATACCATTAGCAGTTGCTTTAATGGGAGTCCCTTGGGGTGCTGCAATATCTATACCAGAATGGCGGTTATTTAACTTTTTATTGACATATCTTGTTGCAGCAAATGGAGTAGTGATAGTACCCTCTATGGGCCAGATAAATTTATTTTGCCATAACTTTATAGTAGAAGAGATTTTCCTGGCTTCCTTTACTAACTGACTATCTTTATTTTTTCTTTCTATTGTTTCTTTGTTCTGAGGTCTGATAATCTCTTCTTGATTACTATCTACTGTTATATAACTTTCTTTAAAATTTCCAGGAAGTACTTTAATATTTTTGTTGATATTATTATTTGCTCCTGTTATATGAAGTTTGTAGTCTCCTGGCTGAAGCCAGTAAGAGATAGGAATAATAGCTGTAAAAATATTACTGTTCTTATCTTTGTTTAACTTATATTCTACTTGGTTAAAGGTTATTTTTTTAATTTGACGATTACTTTCCATCTTTATAGTTAGTACTTTACCCTGCTTAATCTCCTGGCTATTTAGAGAAATAGACTCATCGTAAGAGTTATTAGCAGCTTTAACTAGAGAAGTTGGTATTATATTTAAGACAGTTAGGAGTAAACATAGGATTAAAATTAATAGATTATCTTTTTTTAACATTCATATCACCCTTATATAATGGTTATATATAATTTATTCTGCATGAATAGGGCTAATCCTTTTTTTATTGATAATCATTGTTTTTTATAGTATAATTACTTTAACTTAGCTTGTAAGATTAGAGTAAACTGGTATAGATTCAATGAGAAACGTTCAATATAAAAATAAGACTTAAATTTTCTTGAGTTTTGAAAGGATGTAATCGAAAAGTTGTTCACGATCTGCTTAAAAAAGTGGGTCTTTTTTGTGCGACAGGCTTATATAATTTTTTTGTAAAGAGGTGAGTAAGTTAAGATGGAGATTAGTCTAAAAAAAGTTATAGATGAATCTGGATTTGAAGAGGCCTTACAATTAAGGTATCGGGTTTTTGTGGATGAACAAGGAGTACCTTTTGAGGAAGAAAGAGATGAGGATGACCAGAAGGCTGAACATATCTTGGCACAACACCAGGGTGAAACGGTTGGTTGTGGTAGGATTGTGTTTAGAGAAGATTGTGGTAAAATTGGACGAGTTGCTGTTGCAAAGGAGTACCGAAAATCAGGTATTGGTAGTATAGTTTGCAATGAGTTATTAAAAATGGCTGAAAAAAAAGGGTGTAAAAAAGCTCTACTGCATGCTCAGTTGGAATCTAAAGAATTCTATAAAAAGCTTGGTTTTAAAACTATTGGAAGTAACTTCATGGAAGCGGGTATTGAACATATCAAGATGGTGTACAATTTATAGTATTAGTTTAATAATAATGATAATACTAAATAATAAATAATAAAGTCTCCCTCTGGAACGAAGAATTCACTTTATAAGTAACGAAGTAGTAAGTTTTTAAATATTAAGTACATAGATATAATAATTATGAAAGGGTGATACAATGTTAAATTTAAGTATTGAAGATATAAAAAATGAACAGTTATGGGAGGATGCGGGGATAAAGCTTCCTGAGTTTGACTATAATCAAGTTGCATCAAATACAAAAGAAAATCCAAAATGGGTACACTTTGGTACGGGAAATATTTTTAGGGGATTTATTGCAACATTACAACAAGAGCTATTAAATAAAGGGAAGGTTGATACGGGTATTGTAGCAGCAGAGACCTTTGATTTTGAAATTATAGATAAGATTTATGCTCCAAATGATAATTTAAGCCTTCTTGTAACTATGCATCCTGATGGAAAATTAGAAAAAAAAGTAGTTGCAAGTATTACTGAGGGTTTGGTTGGCGACCCTTCGAGGGAAGAAGATTGGAACCGTTTAAAGGAAATTTTCACATCAGAAAACCTACAGATAGTAAGTTTCACTATAACAGAAAAGGGATATAGCCTTAAAAATATGGCTGGACAATATTTCGATTTTGTTCTGGAAGATATGAATAATGGACCAGAGAAACCAACACATGCCATGTCTAAAGTTGCGGCGTTGGCTTATGCTAGATATAAAAGTGGTCAACTGCCAATTGCTTTTGCTAGTATGGATAACTGTTCACATAACGGGGAAATTCTTCATCAGTCAGTAGAAACAATTGTAAAGAAATGGGTTGAAAATGATCTTGTCGAGAAAGAATTCTTATCTTATATAAATGACAAAGATAAGGTAAGTTTCCCATGGTCAATGATAGATAAGATAACTCCTCGACCTTCAGATACAGTAAAAGATTCATTAGATAAACTTGGTTTTAAAAATACTGATATTGTACGCACTTCAAAAAACACACATATTGCTCCATTTGTTAATGCAGAGGCACCCCAATATCTAGTTGTTGAAGATAACTTTCCGAATGGACGGCCCCCTCTTGAATTAGCAGATGTAGTCTTTACAGATAGGGAAACGGTGGATAAGGTTGAAAAGATGAAGGTATGTACATGTTTGAATCCTTTACATACAGCAATGGCTGTATATGGATGCCTTCTTGGATTTACATTAGTAGCAGATCAAATGAAAGATAATACTCTGAAAACATTAGTTGAAAAAATTGGTTTTGAAGAAGGTTTACCTGTAGTTGTGGATCCAGGCGTATTAGACCCAGAAGAATTTATTAGAGAAGTAGTAGAAGAAAGACTTCCAAATCCATATATACCCGATTCGCCACAAAGGATTGCTACAGATACATCACAAAAAGTATCTATAAGATTTGGTGAGACTCTCCGGGCTTATGAAAAGAGAGATGACCTGGACCCTAAAGACTTAATAGCTGTACCTTTAGCTATTGCAGGATGGTGTAGGTATTTATTAGGAATAGATGATAATGGTCAGGAAATGGAATTAAGTCCAGATCCTATGCTGGCTGAATTGACAGTTTATCTTAAAGATGTAAAATTAGGTGATAAAGAATCTATGGGTAATAGTTTAAGACCGATACTATCAAATGAAGGTCTTTTTGGTTCAGATCTGTATGAATTAGGCGTCGGGGAAAAGATAGAAGGATATTTTAAAGAGATGATTGCAGGGAAGAATGCTGTAAGAAACACCTTGGAGAAATACTTGTCTTAAGTGTTTTATCTCCTTTTGCCAAACTAAAAGAAAGTAAAGAATAATCTTTATATAAAAATATTATTTAGATATAGGAGAGCCCCCAGATCTATACCTGGGGGTTTAGTAATGATTAATCTAGAAGGAGTGAAATTTATATGCAAGAAAATGGCAAAGACAGTAGTCTGGATGTTTATTTATATGGTATGACAGTCTGGTCAAATATTCATCTCTTAGCTGATTTATATCCTGAAGCTGATACTTACCAGGAGATAAAGGAGAGCTATACAGTACCAGGCGGTGAAACAGGAAATTCCGCAATAGTGCTTGCTAACTTGGGATACAATGTTAAGATCGACGGTCCTTTTATGGGTACATGTACAAAAGAGGGGATACTTAATTTCTTTAGTAACTTGAATATAGACTGCTCCAATCTGCATTATGATCAGGGTTTTGAAGGTGTACAAGATATTGTTTTAATTGATAAACATTCAAGAACGGTTTTTGGAAAATTCAATAGCTATTTTAGTGGGAAGAAAAGGTGGACACAACCTGATAAGGAGGCTATACGGAAAGCAAAAATAGTTGCACTGGATCCCTTCTTTGGGGAAGAATCTAAAGACGTTGCAAGAATTTGTTCTAATATGGGCAAGGAGTATGTAACAATAGATTGTGAACCTGAAAGTGAAATTCATAAAAATTCAGCAGCAACAATAATATCTAGTGAGTTTATAAAAAATAAGTTCCAAAATGAAGATATTAAAGTATTATTTAGAAGATACTTAAATGCTTCACAAGGTCTTGTAATATTTACATTTGGAGCAAGAGAGATACTTTATGGCCGGAAACATGAAGAAATTAAAAGTCTTATTCCTTATAAAGTAGACGTAAAAAGTACTCTTGGAGCAGGTGATACATTCCGTGCAGGGGTTGTATACGGTTTGTTGAATGATATGAATGATGAAGGCACTGTAAAGTTTGCGGCAGCTACTGCAGCAACGGTCTGTACACGATTTCCAATGGCATTTAACCCCCCACAACTGAATGAAATCATGGAATTAATTGCTTTAAATAAATAAAAAAATAATAGGTCAGTATAGAGTGATAAAAACTAAGCTGACTTGGAAATAGTAGTGGTAATACTTAATTAACTCATTTAAGGCTTTTAAAATATCAAAAATAAGTGTATAATAGAGTGATTAATAAAAAGAAAGGGGATATTTACCTATTATATACTGGAAGTAATGTAGGGTATAATATAAAATGACTAAAAAATAGAGAGGGTTTAAAATTGTGAATAAAAAAAAGATAATAAATATAGCAGTAATAGCACATGTAGATGCAGG
>JADQBV010000377.1 GCA_016278415.1 Halanaerobiales bacterium | reverse complement strand
ATGCATTAAATCATCTATCAGCTATAGAACGTAGTATTATTTTAATGCGAATCATTGAAGAGAAAAGATATAAAGAAATAGCGGAATTGCTGGACTATAAACCAGCAACTTTAAGAAAGAAGTATCAACGTGCCTGTAAGAAGTTACAGGATATTTTGTTGGATGCGGAAGGGGTGCTTGATGATGGATATGACCTTACAACGATTACGTGAAAAAATAAATCAAGAGGATATTCCTGAAATAGATGTAAAAACTAGGGTAATGTCACAAATAAATAAAGAAAAAAAATATAAATTTTTTCACAAAAAGAAATTTAAGTTTGTTTTTACTTGTTTTTTAGTGTTTTTTACTCTTAGTGCATCTCTACAAGGTATAAATATGGTTAACAATAGTTTTTTAAGTTTTTTGAATAATGCTGAAGAAGGTAATCTTATTGTAAAGGTTGTTCGAGCGGTTAAATTGGATAATTTATCAGCAAATATTAAAGATTTTGATCTGATAACAAATTTGAAAAGAATAGCTATGAATATTATATATTTGTTTAGGGATTTATATTATTATATAGTAGAGTTGTTTTAATATATGATAGTATAATGAATTTATATTTAAGGAAGGAGTTTTAAACTATGTTTAGAAGTATATATATAGGTAAAAGAAGTAGTTACTTTGTTTTAACGTTAATTTTGTTCTTTTTATTTTCTCTCAGTTCTCTTTTATACGCTGATAGTACTGATTTGGTATATAAAATACCAATTACAGGAGAGATTGACAATGGGCTTTTGAAATTAACTGAAAGAGGTATAGCCGAGGCGGAAGAGGCTGGTGCTGATCTGATATTATTTGAAATTGATACATATGGTGGATATGTAGATTCAGCTATTAAGATTAGGGATATTATACTGGAAACTACTACCCCGACAGCTGCCTATGTTAAAGGTCGAGCCTGGTCAGCAGGTGCCTTAATTGCTTTATCAGCTGAAAATCTTATAATGGCTGAGGGGAGTAGTATAGGAGCGGCAGAAACACGCCCCAATGAAGAAAAATATATCTCTGCTTTAAGAAAGGAATTTAAGGCGACTGCAGAAGCCAGAGGGAAGAATGCTGACCTTGCCGCTGCTATGGTAGATTCAGATATTGAAATTGATGGAATTATTGCTAAGGGGAAGTTGTTAACCTTAACTGCCCAAGAGGCCCTGGAGCACAACATGACTGACTATAGTGTAAGTAATGTTGAACAATTATACAATGAACTTAATTATAGTCCAGGTCGAGTTGAAGTAGTGGAAATGACTATGACTGAAAAGGCTGCCCGTATAATAACTAAACCAACTGTAACAACAATGTTGCTTACAATTGGAATTATTGGCATTATAGCAGAAGCTCTTATTGCCGGTTTCGGGATTGCTGGAACAATAGGCTTTCTGTCTCTTGGTTTAGTATTTAGTAGTTATATTTATTATGATGTAGCTGGTTGGGGTGTGATGATACTCTTTATAGTAGGGATTATATTAATGGCTCTAGAGTTATTTGTTGTTCCAGGATTTGGGATAACCGGTATTGGTGGTATTATAGCTATGTTCGCCAGTATCTATTTCTTATTCCCTACTTTTGATCTAGCTATTACAGCATTAGCGACGATTCTCGTACTTACAGTAGCAGGTATAATTGTTTTAATAAAGATTTTTGGTAGTAGTCGACTATGGAATAATATTTCATTAGGCGAAAGTCAAACAAAAGAGGCGGGTTATCTAGCCCAGAGTACCAAAAAGGAATTAATTGGAAAAGTTGGTATAACAGTAACTCCTTTAAGACCTGCTGGTATAGCAGAAATTGAAGGTGAAAGAATAGATGTAGTTAGTGAAGGTCGCTATATCGATAAAGATGAAGAGATTATTGTTTTTAAAATTGCGGGTAACCGCATTGTAATAAAAAAAATTAGAGAGGGTTGATGTGAATGGGTATAGTAGGTTTAGCGATTATTGTAGGTGTCATTGTTTTTGTTCCAATTTTCTTTTACTTTATACCAGTAGGGCTTTGGATTTCGGCACTTGCTGCTGGTGTTAAAATAGGTATATTTAATTTAGTTGGTATGAGGTTAAGAAGGGTTCCGCCATCTATTATAGTTGCACCAATGATTAAATCACATAAAGCTGGAATTGCAATAAAAAGTGATCAATTGGAAGCACATTATTTGGCTGGAGGAAATGTAGATCGTGTAGTAGATGCCTTGATTGCTGCACAGAGGGCAGAGATTGACCTTGGTTTTGAGAGGGCTGCTGCTATTGACCTTGCTGGTCGCGATGTACTAGAGGCTGTACAAATGAGTGTAAATCCTAAGGTTATTCAGACCCCTATAGTCACTGCTGTTGCCATGAATGGTATTCAGGTAATGGCTACAGCCAGAATTACCGTTAGGGCTAATATTGAGCGTCTTGTCGGTGGAGCTGGTGAAGAGACTATTCTTGCCAGGGTTGGTGAGGGTATTGTAACAACTGTTGGTTCTGCTGAGACTCATAAGAAGGTACTAGAAAACCCTGATTCCATATCTAAAACCGTTCTGGAAAAAGGACTTGATTCAGGTACTGCTTTTGAAATCTTATCTATCGATATTGCTGATGTAGATGTAGGTAAAAATATTGGAGCTCAATTACAGACAGATCAGGCTGAAGCTGACAAAGAAATTGCTCAGGCAAAGGCTGAAGAAAGAAGGGCTATGGCAGTTGCTGAAGAACAAGAAATGAGAGCAAGAGTATCTGAAATGAGGGCTAAAGTTGTAGAATCTGAAGCTGAAGTTCCAAAGGCAATGGCAGAGGCCTTACGCTCTGGTAAAATAGGTGTTATGGATTACTTGAATCTGAAAAATGTTCAGGCAGATACAGATATGCGCTCTAATATATCCGATATGGGTAAAGGTAATAGTAAATCCCAATCTCCTGATAAAGATTAGGGGGAGATACAATGGATGATTTTATTGGTGTTATAATCTGGGGGGTTGTTATTATTTCCTGGGTAGCCAGATTTATAGGGAAGTTATCAAAAAATAAGGATAATGAAAAACGAAAAGGTGTAGAGAAGAAAATTACAGATTTCTTTTCTAGTAATACTCATGCTGGTCAGAAAACGGCTGAAGCTAGAGGGCAGTCAAATAGCAAATCTAACCAATCTGTGGGTGAAAATTGGGTTCCGGCTTATGAAGAATCCCCTGTAAGTGATGACCGCCCGTTGCAACAGGTTGATAATATGGATGATTCTAAAAATAAAATAGAAGTTTCAGAAACAAGAAATGAAGACAATAAAAAAGGACGGGATTCGAATTCAGTCGAACATAAACTGGGTGATGAGAGTTCTATCCATTCTGGGAGTTCTATTTATACAAAAAATCGTAAAAATTCATCTGATAATAATCAAAAGGATAGGGATGATGCTTATCGTCAGGATAAGAAAAGAAGCAAATCATACCTTGATGTGAATAGTTTTAGTAGTGATGATTTAATTAAAGGGGTTATTTTTAAGGAAATACTTGATGAGCCCCGGGCTAAACGTCCCTATAAACCCTTTGGTGGAAAAAGATAAGAGATAATGGAGTTAGATATGTTGATAGAAGACCTTGTAACTATAAAGTTATAGGGTCTTTTTATATTTCACCCTATTTTAAAAATCTTTAATTTGGTTAATAATAATAAGGGGTGATAATATGTATGGTATTATATTTAAAACAGTAGTTATCTATTTTTTGATATTAGTATTAGTAAGAATAATGGGTAAGCGGGAAATTGGACAGTTGTCTCCTTTTGATTTTGTTATAGCAATAATGATTGCTGAAATGGCTGTGATGCCTATTGAAAAGGATGAGATAAATCTAATTCAAGGGGTAACCCCTATTATATTATTAGTAATTCTAGAGCTTATTATTGCTTATGTCTCTCTAAAAAGTAATTTTTTAAGGGGTATAATTAGTGGGCGGCCACAAATATTGATCAAGAATGGAGAAATAGAATATAACAGTTTAAAAAAAACACGCTATAATATTAATGATCTATTAATGCAGTTAAGATTTAAAGATGTTTTTAATATTGATGAGGTTGAGTTAGCCTTATTGGAGCCATCTGGGGAACTCAGTGTTGTTAGAAAAAGTGATAGTCAATACGGTTTTCCTGTTGTGATTGATGGCAAGGTTTCTAATAATCAAAGCATTACCGGTGTTAGCAGAGAGTGGGTAGAAAAAGAAATTGAAAAAAGGAAGATTGACTTTAGTGAAATTGCATTGGCTACAGTCGATAAAAATAAAGAAATAAAAATGTACTTTAAAACAAATTCCTAGTGTTTAACTATAAATTTGCTTTTAAGGTGCATCTATGTGTTATAATGAAATAAGTAGCTTACTGTAGCTTCTTTCTACTATTTAGTATAAGTCTAAGGGTGACCTAAAGAACAAGATTTGGGGTCTTAGTAGCAGTTAGCTTTCTGATTCAATATACAAGGTAATGTCAAAAAATATATGAAATAAAGAGGGGGGACTATTATGGGTTTTTATGAAGAGTTTAGTAAGTATTACGACAGCATTTTTCCTTTGAAAAGTGATAAGGTTGATTTCCTAACTAAACATTTTTCGGCTTTCCAAGGTAATAAAATATTAGATATCGGTACAGGTACAGGTTCCTATGCTATTGCACTTGCGAAAGATGGTTTTCAATTAGTAGGAATTGATCTTGATGATACTATGCTAGAGATGGCTAAAGAGAAACTTAATGGTTCTCATTTGGCTGTTGAGTTTAAATGTATCAATATGTTAGAGTTAGATAATCATTTTAAGTCAAATACTTTTTCGGGTTTATATACAATTGGTAATGTCTTAGTCCATCTAGAATCAAGGGAGAAAATTAAGAAAACTATAAATAAAATGAGTTATTTGCTGAAGAAAGATGGGGTATTGGTTATTCAAATTATCAATTATAATAGAATAATTGACCAAGGTTTAGATGGCTTACCGACTATTATTAATAAAGATGAGGGTGTTTCATTTGAAAGGAAATATCACTTAATTAGAAGTGAAGACGAACAGTACATAAATTTTGATACCAAATTAAACATTAACAAAAGTGATAGAGATATCAAATACCAGAACACGACACAGTTAATACCCTTAAGATCAGGTGAATTATATAATATGTTACAGGATGCAGGGTTTAATAATATTAAATTGTATGGTGATTTTACAGGTAAAGACTTTAATATAGAGAAATCAGTTCCTTGTATCGCTGTCGCCCATTTATAGATAAAATCACTTTTTCGCAGTCTTTGCTATCAATAATTGAAATTTATGGCTAACCAGGCTGTATGCGTTAAATTCATCTGACAAATTTGAGTAAAGCCAATTTAAAAAGCCTTATAATAATATGTTGACTTTGGAAAAGCTGGTTTATTAATTTGTAAGATAGGATAAATATGTTATAATATAGTTGCTTAAGCATTATTAGTCTCCCTATTGCATAAATTTAAAATGCAAGGAGGGGGATTCTAATGAATAAACTTAGAAGTCAATTTATAGAAATCTTTGATTTGTCACCAGAAGTAGCAATGGATCTGCCTTTAATTATGATGGTAGGCGATGGTAAAATATGTGTTGAGAATCATAAAGGCATAAGTTTATTTCAAGATAAGGAAATAAAAATTAAAATAAATAATGGATTTATAGTTTTTAAAGGAGAAGAGCTTGTAGTTGGTGAAATTAATAGTGAAAGTATTACTATCTCTGGTAAAATTCTGTCATTAGTATATGAAAACAGGATTGGGAGGGATAGGAGTTGATTAAAAAACTATTTCGCATTTTCCAAGGGTATCTTAAGATTGAAATAACGGGCAATGCCCTGGCAAGATTTATAAATCAGATTAACGATATGGGGATTACTATCTGGGATTTAGAGCGTATTCGCTATGATCATTATCAGGGCTGTATTTATATTAATGATTTTAATAAATTGCGTTCACTGTTGAGAAAAAGGAAATGTCAGGTAAGAATTATAACTAAAAAAGGATTCCCCTTTTTTTTAAGAAAAGTATGGAAACGTGTTTTTCTTTTAATGGGTGTAGTATTGTTTCTATTGATTTTTTATTTTGGTTCATCTTTTTTGTTGTTTTTTGAAATTAATGGACTTGATAAGATTGAAAAGCAGGAGATAATAGATGTTTTAAGGAATCAAGGTATTAAGAGAGGTATCCTTAAGAAAGATTTAGATCTTGCTTCGTTAGAGCGGATATTATTAGAAAAAGTACCTGGGATATCCTGGGTTAATCTTAAATGGCAGGGTACTCAGTTGTTTATAGATATTGTTGAAAAAAGGATAGTGAACCCTCCTGAGTATGGTGAGATTGCCGCATCTAAAGATGGTGTAATTACTAAATTGATTGTCTTAAAGGGTCAGTCTGCTGTTAGTGAAGGTGATACTGTTGTTAAGGGTCAGACATTAATTGTTCCTAGTGATGACGCGGAAGAGGTCCGTGGTATCGTAAAAGCAGATGTTTGGTATGAGGCTGTTGGAGAGTCAATTTTACTTAATGAACAAATTTTAACTACCGGTAGAGTGAAAACATTTTGGGGGGTTAAAATCGGCTCATGGCTGGGGTGGTTATCAGAAATTGATACCCCTTACCAACAATATAAACGAAAAAGAGAGACTAAAAGACTATTCATATGGAGGAATATTGCTCTCCCTATAGAATTAATAAAAGAGGAGCATATTGAAATAAATATAATGAAAGAGGAAAGGAGTTCTCATTTAGCATTATTTTATGCTAAAGAAGAAGCCCTTAAAAAGATACTTAAGTCTTTAGCTGATGATTCACTAATTGAAGACATTATTTATAAAGATAAAGAAGTTGAAGATAAAAATCAGATTAGTGTGAGACTATTAATGAAAGTTGAAGAAAACATTGCACTAAAGGAGGATTCTAGTGACAGGAATTGAAAGAGAGATTATTATAGATGATTATCAAATAGTAAGAAACCTACTAGGTAATAAGGACGAGAATCTTAAGATAGTTGAGAAGGAAATTGATGTTAATCTTATAGCCAGGGGTAATAAAATTAAAATAATTGGCAAGAGGGAAAATGTTGATAGGGCTGAAGATATTATATCAAAGTTAATTAATATTACTGCAAGTGAAAAATCACTTAGTGAACAGGAAGTTAAGTATGCTGTAGAGCTTTTGAGTAAGGATCAATCAATTAATCTTAATGAAATTTATGATGAGGTATTGCAGGTTAATTATCGTGGAAAAAAAATAAAGGTAAAGACAATGGGTCAAAAACTTTATATTGAGTCAATTAGAAATTCCGATATAGTCTTTTCAATAGGTCCTGCTGGAACAGGTAAAACATATCTTGCTATGGTAATGGCTGTTAAGGCACTACTTAATAAAGAGGTATACAGAATCATACTTACAAGGCCAGCTATAGAGGCGGGAGAGAAGTTGGGTTTTCTACCTGGGGATATGCAGGACAAGGTCGATCCCTATTTAAGACCATTATATGATGCATTATATGACATATTAGGACCTGAAAAGGTAAGTTTATATCTGGAAAAGGAGATTATAGAGGTTGCCCCACTGGCTTATATGCGAGGGCGTACTTTAGATAACTCTTTTGTGATTTTGGATGAGGCTCAAAATACAACACCTGAGCAGATGAAGATGTTTTTAACAAGAATAGGTTTTAATT
>JADQBV010000084.1 GCA_016278415.1 Halanaerobiales bacterium | reverse complement strand
ACGTAACTCTTTAATTCTACTACCTATTGCATAACTCATATCGATCCCTCCTGTAATAATTATATAACAGTATATGATTTAAGTCAATATATATGTTACGCATTTATAACATTTATTATTCTATTAATTAAAATTAGTAACAAATTCTATGAATATGATTCCCCATCAAATAATATCCATGAATCTTATCTCCTAAAAAAACTATCATTATAATTTTCCCTAAATTCTAAGCCGCTTTTGTCAAGCTTTGATACTTGCCTGTCCAAAGACTACTATATAAATAGATAAAAATAAGAAAACCCTATAGCAAGTATCTTCACCTACTATAGGGTTTATAATTTAAATCACCTTATTTTATTTGTATTAATCCTACCTACTCCCGACTACTAGCAATCTCATCCTCTACCTTAAGCTCTTCCTCATTCATCCCTAGCATATCTCTATCAAAAACAAGCTCACGAATATTATCTCGGTTTGGCTTGTATGTACCTACTAAGTCCACCAGAAGTTTAATAATACCCGCTCTATCACCATTACGTACTATTAACTCTAATTTCTTCATGGCCTTGTCCAACTTAACTATATCTATCTCTTCTAAGTGGGTTATAGATATCCTGGCATGTTCTGTAGCCACATTATCTTCATCATCATGTAATAGCTCTTCATAGAGCTTTTCTCCAGGTCTTAGACCTGTTATCTCTATATCAATATCATCCCCTAGTCTTAGACCAGAGAGTTTAATCAAATCTTTAGCTAAATCAATTATCTTGACAGGCTCACCCATATTAAGAACAAAGACCTCTCCACCTTGTCCTATAGAACCAGCCTGAATAACTAACTGTACTGCTTCAGGTATTGTCATGAAATATCTGATTACATCTTTATGTGTAACTGTCACTGGTCCACCCTGGGCTATCTGTTTCTTAAAGAGTGGGATTACACTACCATGACTACCAAGTACATTACCAAATCTAACAGCCATAAACTTTGTCTTACTCTCTTTATTGATAGTCTGAATAAACATCTCAGCTACCCTCTTAGTAGCACCCATCACATTAGTAGGATTAACAGCCTTATCTGTAGATATAAGGACAAACCTCTCTACACTAAATTCATCAGCTACCTCAATTAAATTCCTGGTACCAAAGATATTATTACTAACAGCCTCCTCAGGATTATGTTCCATAAGGGGTACATGTTTATGAGCGGCTGCATGGAATACTACATCTGGTTTATACTTAGCAAAGAGATAACGGAGTTTGTCCCTATCCCTAATACTACCAATAATAGGCTCAAACTCTAATTCCTTATACTTCTCCTTCAACTCAAGGTCAAGGAAATATAGGTTGTTTTCATAGATATCTAGCATAAGTAATCTCTGGGGATTGAACCTGGCTATCTGACGGCAGAGTTCAGAACCAATAGAGCCACCAGCACCTGTTACCAGCACTGTCTTATTCTCTACATGTTCAGCTATCACCCTATTATTCAACTTAACCTGTTCCCTACCCAGTAAGTCCTCTACCTTTACTTCCCTGATCTGACTCAGGTTTACATCACCATTTAATATCTCATACATACCTGGAACAATATTTACCTTAACATCATCCTTAGCACAAAGTTCAAAGATACCCTTTATCTCTTTACCCCGGGCAGATGGAATAGCTATAACAACCTCATCAACCCTATATTCCTCTAATATTTCAGGTATATCATATCTATTGCCTAGAACTTTCTTACCATGTATCTCTAAATTTGCTTTAGCAGGGTCATCATCTATTAGTCCTACTATATGTCTACCTAACTCAGTATGTTTATTCATCTCTCTAATTAGTATTTCACCAGCATCTCCAGCACCAACTATTAATACCCGTGTATTATTATGTTTTTGTTTACTACCCATTAGGTGTTCCTTCAAAAGACGGAGTCCAAACCTGGATGAACCTAGTATAAAGATATCAACAAGGAAATTAATTAAAATTACACTTCTGGGGAAACTTGTCCTGGAAAAGAAAACATATAATACTAATATAAGGTTTATAAGTACAGATACTTTAACAATAGAGAACAATTCCCCAATACTTGCATACTGCCACATCTTATTATATAGATTAGAGAAATATAAGACAATTATTCCTATTACTGTTATAACTATAATATATGAATAATTAAAATATGAAGTCCAACTAGCATCAAAGCGCATAAAGAAACTGACTATTAATGACAGGTTTAATAGGACAATATCTACTATAATTAATCTAGGTTTCTTATATAGTCTACTCATAATATCTAACATAATGTTTAACCTCCTATTTTGCCTCTACTCTTCACCCTTAGCTATCGCTACATCTCTTCTGGCATTCCTATAAAATAAATTTATAAGTTTTCTTATAGGTTCAACTTAGAAACTGAAAGAAAGCATTTTTTAATTAGCTAATATATATTTTCTACAAAAATAACTGAAATCCTTTTAAAGTTGACTCTTTACTATTATTACATATTATTGATAAAATTCTTAGTAGTATTTGTCGAATTTTACATTAACAACCTTAAGAAATTTTTAAATATCTCTTAAATTGCCATTAATCTCATTACACCTGATACTCTACCCTTTTTTATGCAATATTTCAAGACAAGTCGGAAAATTATATATGAGCCAATTATCTGTACCAGGTTGGCCATCAAGGGAATAGATGCCAAAATACCAATAATAAAACTATTGGCTCCTAGTAATAGGGCAAATCCGGTTAAAAATGCCCCCCTATCAGTGTTCCCATGATAGTAGCAAATGAACCCTCTATAATGGAAAGTTTAATATCATTATTAAGGTTTTCATCTACTTCAGTAAATGTAAAATTTATTTTTCTGTTAAAAAGTTTTTTCATTATTACTTCCACCTTCAGTCCTAACTATCTATAGCAATTAGATTGTAAATTTCTAATTGTATTATCATAATAGGAATAGCCTGGGCTATCCCTATTATAATATATATTAATAACTATTTTATATATTTCTCAAATCACTACTTTTATCCGAGAGCTAACTTAAGGGGCCTGAATCTTAGGTCATCCTTTAAGGCTAAAACCCCCACTTCTTTATTAATTCTACCATCTTGCCCTGGTACCCCTGGCGTCTATATGTATAAAGGGCCCACGGGCTTCATTTCTTTCATACATACCCATACCACCAATCAGTGGTATATATTTTAATCTACCATAGAGTTCAGTATCAATTATTCTATAAATTATTCTTAGATCATTTATATTTATTTTACCATCTTTATTCAAATCATCCATCATACCATCTCCATTCTCATCGATGAAGATATCTGCCGCATCACCCCATAAATGACGGCTAAATGCAGAGTTACCCAGCGCTTTATTATAATAAGGGGTTCTATAGCCACTTAGTATATGAAAGGTACTGGCCTTATATCCTGCATCATTAACCTCTATTAATAACAGTTCCAGTTTTAATAATAGACTTTCTTTTAAAACAATATATTTAGGATAATTACTTTTTTGTTTACAGAGAAATTGTCCTAATTGAAAATGTGGACTAACAAATATATCCTTGTTTTCTTTATTTACCTCTATAAAACCCTCTGGCAGACTATACCGGGGTAACATATTCCTGGGAATTTTAGAATAATTGCCTATTCTATATCCATTTAAATACTCACCCTTTTGCTTTTCTTTTGGTACCAGTACAAATACATTTAGAGTTATACTTTCATCGTTACTGGTGTTTGGGCTATTTATAAGTATTTGATAATGTCCGGGAGTATCTGGTGCTTCCCATGACCAGGCCCTTGAGCCACTTTTTGTAATTTGCCCACTGTTTGATTGAAATATATATACTACTTCAGACCCAGGACTTTCTACTGACAGATTTACCTCTTCCCCTGGTAGAACAAAAATGCTAAATACTTTATATGGAATTGTATATCCCTTATATTCTAAAGAAAAGCTATTCCTCTCATCATTAAATGCACCTACTGAATTTGATAATACAAGTAGTAAGACTATAAGGATAAATGATACTACTTTTAAAGAAACACTTTTCATTTTTTCACCTGCTATCTCTAATATATTCTTTAATAAAATACCCCTTCAAGTGTTTTATCTCGACTATAAATATCTGGTCTAAAAATAATATTTCCCTCTTCAACCCAGGCTGTCCAATATAGTAAATAAACAGGTATAGGAGTACTTAGATACACTGTCTTCTCGTTCTCCCCGCCAATGAAAGAATTTATTTTTTCTCGTGTCCACTCAGGTTTATTTCCTAATAGATATACAGCCAAATCAATTGGCTGTTCCAACCTAATACATCCAGAACTAAAATCTCTATTTGTTTTAGCAAAGAGTTCACGTCCTGGTGTATCATGTAAGTAGACATTAAATTTATTGGGAAACATGAATTTAGCTGAACCCAGAGCATTATTAGGACCTGGCTCCTGACGTAAGATATACTTGAAGTTTTTAGCTGTAATTTTACTCCAATCTATAGCCTGATATGGTATCTCTTTCAATTGTTTATTTACCATTTCAAAAACCTTAAAATTATTCTCTGTAAAGTAATTATCATCCTTTTTAATTAGAGGCAGCTTATCCTGTACTGCGATAGATTTAGGCATATACCAATAGGGATTTATAACGATATAAGATATCCTATCACTAAATACTGGTGTTCTTCGGTCATTCCGTCCTACAATTGCCTTCATCTCTAGAACCGTCTTCATATCTTTGATTACCCTTAATCTAAAGTTTGCTATATTAACTAAGACATATTCCGCTCCCAGGCTCTGAGGTAACCACCGCCATCGTTCCATATTCAACTCCAACTGCTTTATCCGCTGCTCAATGGTCACATTAAGGGTTCTTAATGTATTTGGCCCAACAACTCCGTCAGCTTCAAGCCCATGCCTATCCTGGTACCCACGTACAGCTCTATCTAGAGACTCATCAAAGTAATCCCCACTTGTAGCCTCATCACTAGTAGTTTCTATACTATCAACAGCTTCCAGACGTTTTCTTAACATTGCTACTCTATTACTAGACATACCCCGTTTTAAAGTAGGACCCTCTGGTATAACAGCCCAACCCCCATCTTTTTTAATGCCGCGATAAAAGGCCAAGGCTTCCTTCATTTGCTGATACTCTACAGAATTTGGAAGAAGACTCCTCAAATTTTCATCAACAGTATCACTTGCCAGAGACTCCTGCAGGAATTTACTTAAGTTTATATCCTTTTTTCTACTTACCCAGTCTACCTCAATGGTTTCAGGATTAACTTTACCAGATAAGAAATAGCTCGCTGTAGTAAAAAAAGCATCACTTAGTATAATCTCTAGAGAAGTAAGGTTATCATCCATACTTTCTTCATTTATTAAGGTTTGGATAATATTTAAATGGAAATCATCTGGATTAAAACCTTCAGTAGAAACAGAAGCAATGACTTCTATCAAGTCTTCGGCCTGTCCTGTTAAACTATTACCTTCAATCCATACTGGATTAAAACCCTGCTGCTCATAAAAAGGGAATAGTTCATTTTCAAAGTTCAGTTTCTCTCCAACAGGTAAATAACTATCATAGGCAGTAATTAAGAGTAATTCATTTCTCAAATCTTCTTGTGAAATTAGAGTATCTGCCTCTACGATTAATGGAACAGAAAATACTATAAACATAATTACTATGGTGAAAATTGTTCTCTTCAAATTCAAACACTCCCCTTAGAAAGCTCTAGATGATATTCGTAAAACTTTTTATATCTATTATACAATTAGTCCCTAAACCCTTAGAGAGTAAGTATTTTTTATATTATTTATATTCGACAAGAATGGTCAGTTTCCTCTTTTTCTGGCTAAATGTAATCTGCTTTATAATCGAATATAATTAGTTTAAAAACCCTATCACCAAGTAATTCCCTTCCTAAAAAAAAAAGAACCCGATTTGCGGCCTCTTCCAACTAGCTCAATATTAATATCATCTCCAAATTGATTATCTTCAACCACTGCATCAATTCCAGTTATTCTATTTATTTCAGGTCCAATAAAAGAAGAAGTCTCTAAAAATATACCAAACTCAGCTTCATCCATAATATTATTCCTAATATATGCCTCTATCAGCGAATTTTCTCTGTTTCTGATATTAACAGCATTACTTCTAGATATTCTTTTTTTAGATATTTCACCTTTGTTAAGAATAATAGTGTTTCTATAACTGAGAAAATTTTGCGTAATAACATCTATAGAATCCGATATATTGTTACCTGTAATATCTATAATAGTTGCTTGAAATGAAGGGTCAACGACTGCAATACCATTAGCTGCAGAATAGATTTCATTACCCTTTATATCAATACCACTCACTTCTATATCTATATCACCAAATATAAAATCAGCAATATCATCAAATCCTGGATTTATAGCTTTTGACACACACCTATAAAAAAACTATCCCATAAAATTAAATAATGGAATAGGATATTTAAATAAGATTCATATATTCCTGCATTGCATCAACAATTGCATGTATAACTACTATTTTCTCAGACTCTTTCACCTTATAAAAAATCAAATGTCTTTCAATAATCAATACACGATATCCCTGCCTTTTCAAAATACTATACCTGGGATAACTTCCTCGATATGGATAATCTTCTAGTTTCATTACAGCATCTTCTATCTTGTTTAAATAATTCAATGCAATATCTACACTACCAGAATCATCTGCAATATAATTAATAATATCGTATAGTTGATCATTTGCTTTATCTGTCCTTATAATTTCATATTTCATAGCTTACTTCCTTAGGGAAAGAGACTGGCGAATTCCGTCAAAAGTATTTTTTATAGGTGCCACACGCCCCTGCGTTAAATCTTCCTCGGATTCAGCCAGCATTCTTAGTAATTTTAGTTCCGACTTTATTTGTTCATACTCTGCTAAGCCAAGAATTACCGTATCTCCTCTACCATTAACTGTTATATATACAGGTTCTCTAGTTTCATGACAAACTTTTGATATCTCACTATATCTATTCCTTAAGTCAGCAGACGGTCTAATCCTATCCATAGAAAAACCTCCTTATACTTTTAATAATCAAATTATATCATTATTTGACTATCAGGTCAATAAAAATTGATAAAGTATAAGCAGCTACTAGCTATCTCTACCTCAGCATATTAACTACCTTCTCTACCGTTAGGTGATCCACCGATTAATCCGCCTGGATGGGCTCCTACTGGATTAAAATACCTGACCGTTAAATTTGTCTGAAGCAATATTATAAAAACATTCAATCTGTACACAATTAACCTTCTTAGCACTTTCTTTGCTGGGTGTCCAGAACATTAACATAAACGAGGCTTTCTAGGCTAAACTCAGCAATCTGTTCTCATCTTACGAAAATTGGGTACTCCAGGGATATTATCTACATATTTAACAGGCTTAAGATTTGTAAACCAGGTGTTATATACAGATTTAGATACCTTTCCTTTAATGATGTTTATGCTTAAATAATTTTGTAAAATACTTTTCTCTGTAAAATTTAACTACAGTGTATCGCCCCCTTTCAGTCTATTCCTTTGTCATAGAACTGCTTTGTTGCTTTAGATAGCTCTTCAATAAGATCAAATATTAAACTAGACATATTAGCCAGGTCCTCCGCAGCTGCCATTTGTTCCTCAGTAGAAGCAGCTACCTCTTCCGAATTACTGG
>JADQBV010000390.1 GCA_016278415.1 Halanaerobiales bacterium | reverse complement strand
ATTAAGTGATGATGACCGTTATTATTTTGAAGGATTAGTATCTGGAGTAGTAAATGACATAGAAAAATATGATAAGAGAATTAACCAACAGGCTATTGATTGGGATATTAAGAGAATGCCATATATCGATAGGAATATAATTAGAATTGCTCTATATGAAATGATTCAGGATGTTCCTGTTGGTGTAGTAATAAATGAAGCAGTTGAAATTGCTAAAGAATATGCTGAGGAAAAGTCTGCTAGATTTATAAATGGAATTTTAGCTAAGATAAATAGTTAAAGGTCAAGCCTAGATTCTAAAGTATAAGATATAGAAAGATTTGTCTTCTGAAAATATTATTCTGATTAAGGCAGCTGTGTAGCAGTTGTCTTTTTTTTGCTAAGAAAAATTCGTTTCATATCAGAAGAAAAAATTATAACTTGTAGTTTAACTTGCAATCTTTAAAAATACGCCAAAATAAAATATAATTTGACAAAATATCTAATATTAATGTATAATATATTTGGATAAAATTTTCCATTCCTCGTAATATATTTCAAATTTTAATAATATAAGCAATTACAGCAACTAAACGGTTTTAGTAAAATGGATAATAATATAATTTTCGTCAAAAGATAACAAAATATATTGACACGTAAACCAAAATTTGCTATAATAAGAAAAAAGGAGGGAATTACATATGAAAGCTACTGGTATTGTAAGGAAAATTGACGATTTAGGAAGAATTGTACTTCCGAAAGAATTACGTAAAACCATGAATATTGATAAAAAAGACCCTATGGAGATATATGTTGATGAAGATACTGTTATACTTAAAAAATATCAACCAGCATGTATTTTTTGTGGAAGTGCAGAAAAAACAATTGAGTACAAAAGGAAAGTAATATGTCAGGACTGCCTGAAAGAAATGGCTACTGAAGAATCTGCATAAAAAAATAAGAACACATATATTTTAAGAATATAGAAAAAACCGCAGGTATCATGATATGAGTCAGCTAATCATGAACTTGCGGTTTTTTAATTGTCATTCTCAACAGAATCTGAGTCTTTATATATATTTACTTCTCTAGTTTCCTGGCTATTAGTTTCGGAAAATTGAAAGGTGCCAGTACTTATCAAATTATTTAATTTGTTTTTGGTTAATTTCTTTATTTTCTTACGGGTAAATGGAATTATGCAACAAAAGCCTCCCAAATCAGTAAATATACCGGGTGTTATTAATAATATTCCTCCAATTAAAATCAAGAGACCATCTATCAGACTATTCGCTGGCATCATACCGTCATTTAAGGATTCTTTGATTTTTATAATTACAGATGTACCTTGCTTCTTACTAAGAACTGCCCCGACTAGTCCGGTTATTCCTACTAATAAAACAGTATAAAAAATTCCAAAAGATTGACTTATTTTCATTAGTAATGTTATTTCCAGAAGAGGTATAATCGTAAAAAATAATATAAGCCTTAACATATACATCATTCTCCTTTTAATAAAATATTTATCAAGTTACCTTATTAGTATATTCACTTTATATTGAATTTGTTACAAAAAAGTCCCTGTTTTACCAGGGACTTGGTTTTTTTAGGGGTTTGGGGTATGAAGATTACAATGAAGCTCTAGAATATAGGAAATTCAGACGATCAATATTGAACATTGTATTAGTATATAGTCTCATAATAACAGGGTGAAGAGAATTCATTGATGGAACCATTAATGACATGTCTCTATATATTTCAGCATCCCTTAACTCATTAAATGTTGCACGTTCTAAACCAGAGCGATAGTTTACCGGTGTAATAAATTCTTCTTGTTCTGCAATTAATCTATTTCCAGTTAGTTCTCTATAAGTTTCATTTAATAATTCTAAATTACGTCTGGTTACATCGCGGTTTGTTCTCAAAACACTGGTATTAGTAATAATTCTTTGCTGTTGAGCCATAGGCTGAGCCATACTTTGATCAATTAGATATTGATACAATTCTAGGTCTCTTTCTTCTCTCCCTGCTACCATTCTCATTTGAGCCAATAAAGCTTCATCATACATGGGCTGTTCTGGTTCTGGAGGTTCTGGACAAGGAAATCTATCGCTATTTACATTATCATTTTCATTCATTTATATAACTCCTTTCAATAGTTTATAGTAACTACAATATAATTCCTGCTATATTTTATGTTAGAAGGATGATTATTGTTATTAATTTTTGAGATTAATTTAAAGTATATTCTTGGATTTCTATATAGAGAACACATGTTGTATTTTGAAAAGGACAGTTTCTAACAAAAAAATATAATTTTCTGCAGGAAAATAGGTCCGCTTCAAGAATTAATATTAAAGAGAAGTTAATTATAGATAAGTAGCAATTTAACATATTTAGGAGTAATTTGGATATACTTTTTAGTTCATCTATAGTAGAAAATAAAGAGAAAGGGGTCAAGGTGGTGAATGAATATTTCGATAGAATTAAATATATTTTAATTATTGCACTTTTTTTAATTATAATATTCATTTCTTATACTAGTTATCGCAGCACAGTAGAGGTCATTGAAGATAAATATAGTCATCGCCAGCAATTAGTGGAGAAAAGCATTTTGCAGACTATTAATCATATTAATGATACCTATAAAATTGCTGAGCAGCAGCTAAATCAGGAGATGGAAGAGTATTCTAAGATTATGGGAGAGAAATATAAGCATAATCCAGAAGTGATGGATTGGGATTTAGAGAGTTTAAAAGAAGAATTTGGAGATTACGAAATTTATATTCTTAGCAGTGATTTGAAGATAATTAAAACAACATTTCCAAAGGATTTAGGTCTTGATTTCTCGGTATATTCTGGATTTTCTCAAGTATTAAGAGAACGCTTGGAGGGGAATTCATTTACAGTTGATAGGCTTGATATGTCTACAAGTACAGGGGAAATAAAGAAATACAGTTATTATCCTACTCATGATAATAAATATTTATTGGAGTTAAGTATTGAGGCTGATAAAAAATTCCCTGTTCTTAAAAATTTAGATATATTTGGGGATGCAACTCAGATTACTGAGGATTATGAAATGGTAGAAGAGATTTCATTCTTCAGTGTTGAACCCATAAATAATGGGGTTGCTAAGCTAAGGAGTAGTGTTGTGCCCTTTATGACTCCAGATATTTCTGAAACCGAAAAGAAATTGGCAAGAAAATCGATTTTGAGCAGTCAAGAACAGAGTACAGTTATAAACACAGAAGGCAACAAATATCTTTATAAATTTTTTCCAGCTTTAATATCCGCTGATAATGACAATGAACAATGGAATTCTTATGTTGTTGGAATTAAATATAATGATCAGATTATGCTGGAGGAGATTAGTGGTCATCGTCGCTTGTTTCTAATAAATTTCGTGATTATGATATTAGTTTTTTTACTTTTCATATTAGTAGTAAGTTATCTATTAAGAAAATTTGAATATCAGGCCAATCATGATCAATTAACAGGATTAGCAAATAGAAAGTTGTTTAAAGAGAAACTTAATAGTTTAAAGCTTAGTGCTGAAAAAAATGGCAGCAAATTAGCTATTATGTTTTTAGATATTGATGATTTTAAAGAAATAAATGATAATTATGGTCATAGCACAGGAGATAAAATACTTGAAGATATAGCCGGAAGATTAAAAGAAATATTCCGTACAGAAGATATAATATCCCGATTGGGAGGGGATGAATTTACTGTAGCTTTAGGAGGAATCGTTTCCAAAAAAGATATTATTAAAATAGCTGATAAGTTGATTGAAAGATTTAAAGAACCATTAATTGTAGATAATCGTGAATTCTTTATCAGTGTAAGTATGGGTATTAGTATATATCCTGAAGATGATAGACAATTAGAAGAACTAATTAAAAAGGCAGATGATGCTATGTATAAAGCAAAGAAAGAGGAAAAGGACTATATTATTTTGTAGAGATGATTACTTTAAATTGTAATGTGTGTGTTGTTATACATAAGTTAAAATTTACAACAAAAAGAAAAAGACCCCCTAGGGTCTTTAATTTCAATGGTGCTGAAGGTGGGAGTCGAACCCACATGAACCTAAGTCCACATGACCCTGAATCATGCGCGTCTGCCAGTTCCGCCACTTCAGCAGGTATAGTACACTTTTAATATTAAATGATTTCATTCTAAATGTCAAGGTCTGGGATTTAAACATTTTTCATGCATCCAATTGAATTTTTACTACTAAGTTTTCTACAAATTTTCTACTACAATGTATTAAGTTCTCTTTTAATCATAAAGCTATTCTCTTAATAAACACCCCTAGATTAATTTCACGAAAGCTATCATAATAATAATATTACATATTTTTAAAAAAATTAACTTAAATATGCAGGAATAAATTACAGTATCGCGAATTAAATTATTGTAAATTCACACTATTAAGTTGTAGAAGTATGGTAAAAACAGAAAGTTGTAGCGAGTATGGTGTAGGATAGAAAAGAAGGAGTGGTGGTATGATTAAATATGTTTTTCTTATTTTTTTTGTAGCTGTAATGGTCGGTATTGGGCTTTATAGTAGGAAGAAGGTTAAGGATGTACAAGATTTCTTTCTAGGTGGAAGAAAGATGGGGGCCTGGATATCTGCATTTGCCTATGGTACCAGTTACTTTTCTGCAGTAATCTTTATTGGATATGCAGGGAGTATAGGTTGGGGTTTTGGTATTTCCGCTATCTGGATTGGTATAGGTAATGCCTTGATAGGGAGTTTATTAGCATGGATTGTCTTAGCGAAAAGAACACGTAAGATGACTCACGAGATGAATGCTTCTACTATGCCGGAATTTTTTGAGAAACGGTATGATAGTAAAAATTTAAAGATTGTTACTGCAATAATAACCTTTGTGTTTCTTGTTCCTTACTCTGCATCTGTTTATAAGGGTCTGGGATATTTATTTACGTATACCTTTGGAATGCCTATTGAATATTATACATATTGTATGTTAGCAATGGCTGTATTAACAGGTATCTATCTTTTACTTGGTGGATATGTTGCCACAGCTATTAATGATTTTGTTCAGGGGATAGTAATGATTTTTGGTCTTATTTTAATGTTGTATTTTGTAATTACTCACCCAGCAGTTGGTGGAATTAGTGCTGGGGTTAGTAAACTAGGTAGTATCCCTGAAGTTGGTACAGATCTGGTTTCTAGTTTTAGTGGTATGCCCTGGAACTTATTATCCCTTATTATTTTAACAAGTCTAGGTACCTGGGGATTACCACAGATGGTACATAAATTTTATGCAATTGAGAATGAAAAGGCTATTAAAAAAGCAACTATTATTTCAACATTGTTCGCGGCATTGATAGGTATTGGAGCGTATTTTACCGGTAGTTTAGGTAGATTATTTTTAAATAATACGGCACCTGCAGAGATGGATATGGTGATGCCAATATTACTGGAAAGGGCTCTGCCAGATGCCTTGATGGGTGTAATTATTATACTGGTATTATCTGCTTCAATGTCTACTTTATCTTCATTAGTTTTAGTTTCTAGTTCTTCTATAGCCCTTGATCTCCTTAAAGGTTCAATCTTTCCAGATATGGAGAAGGAGAGGGTTATGTTTGTTATGAGACTTTTGTGTGCAATATTTGTTGCCCTTTCTTTTATAGTGGCAGTTACTCCTAATGCTATAGTAACACTGATGTCATTCTCCTGGGGTACTGTTGCAGGCTCGTTTTTAGCTCCTTTTCTTTATGGTCTGTACTGGAAGGGGACTACAAAAGTAGGTGCCTGGGCAGGTCTTATCTCTGGTTTTACTGTTTCCATAGGAGGGGCAATGTATTATGGAATGAATGCTAAACTAGCTCCAAACATTGGGGCTGTTGCTATGTTAGTATCTTTAATCGTGGTACCTTTAGTTAGTGTTGTAACTGCTAAGTTGCCTGAAAAACATATTGAAAAAGTATTTCCAGCAATTAATCCAATAGCACAAGAATCAGGGGAGGCAAATTTATGATCTGGAATAAAGAGGCAGAATGTTTAAGTAGAAAAGATATGAAGGATATACAGCTTACAAATTTAAAAAATATTGTAGAACATGCATACAACAAAGTGCCCTTTTACAAGGATAAATTTGATTCAATAGGATTGAAACCAAAACATATACAATCCTTAAAAGATATTGAAAAAATACCATTTACAACAAAGGAAGACCTCAGGGACAATTATCCCTATGATTTATTTGCATATTCATTGAAAAAGATTGTTAGGGTACATGCTTCATCTGGTACTACTGGTAAGCCTATAGTAGTAGGATACACTAGAAACGATATGGATAATTGGACAGAGTGTGTAGCCAGGCTTATTGTGGCAGCTGGTGGTCGGGAAGATGATGTGGCGCAGGTTGCCTTTGGTTATGGCATGTTTACTGGTGGTTTTGGCTTGCACTATGGTTTGGAAAAAGTGGGGATTACAGTTGTACCTGCTTCTAGTGGAAATTCAGAACGTCAAATGATGTTAATGCAGGACTTTGGTACTACCATTATCGTTGCTACTCCCTCTTATGTGCTATATCTCTCTGAATTAGCAGAAGAGATGGGGATTAATAAAGATGATATAAAGTTAAGGTTAGGTCTTTTTGGTGGTGAAGGACATACAGTAGCTATGAGAAATGAAATTGAAAATCATTGGGGTATTTTAGCAACAGAGAATTATGGTCTTAGTGAGATTGTAGGTCCAGGTGTATCTGGTGAATGCCAGTATCAAAATGGTATGCATATAAATGAAGATCATTTCTATCCTGAATTAATAGATTCTAATACAGGTAATACTAAAGGCTATGGTGAAGAAGGAGAACTTGTCCTAACAACCCTAACCAAGGAAGGGATTCCAATGTTACGATATCGTACCAAGGATATTACTGTTCTGGATGATGAACCATGTGAATGTGGTAGGAGTAATACAAGAATGAAGAAAATCCTTGGACGAACTGATGATATGTTAATTATTAAAGGTGTAAATGTTTTCCCTTCACAGATCGAGAGTGTCCTGGTAGGAATGGAGCATATTGGTCCACATTATCAAATTATTGTCCGTAAGAAAGGATACATGGATACAATAGAGGTTAGAGTGGAGCTTATTGATGGAAGTATGATTGATAAGTTTAGTGCTCTGGAAAGTCTTGAAAGGAATATTAGACATAAACTTCGTTCAGTTCTACAGATAGATGCAAAAGTTAAATTAGTTGAGCCAAAATCTATTGAAAGATCAACAGGTAAGGCCAAAAGAGTAATAGATTTGCGTAACGATTAATTTTTATAACGCCGAAATATAAAAAGTGGATTATCTCCATAACAGTTGGTAATATACCTAGATATTTTGTCGGACATTTCTCACCAACGGATAAGGAGAAGAACCATAAAAATATTTATTGAAATAAATTGATATTTGTCATACAATAAAAATAATAATTATATTTTTTCTGAGTATCTAGGAGGTATTAGTTAATGAAAAAACTTATGTTAGGGAATGAGGCTATAGCCCGTGGGGCATATGAAGCTGGTGTAACTGTTGCTTCATCATATCCTGGGACACCAAGTACTGAAATAACGGAGAATATTGCTAAATATGATGAGATTTATTCAGAGTGGTCTCCTAATGAGAAGGTTTCACTAGAAGTAGTCATAGGGGCTTCTATAGCAGGCGCTAGATCAATTACGGCTTTGAAACATGTTGGTTTGAATGTAGCAGCAGATCCACTATTTACAGCTTCTTATACAGGGGTTAATGGGGGATTAGTTA
>JADQBV010000143.1 GCA_016278415.1 Halanaerobiales bacterium | reverse complement strand
GTGATAGTTTCTCCAATTCCAGGGAATATAACTACCATACTGGGAGGTAATATTTTTGGATTGAAAGACGGCTTAATTTTAAATATGTCATCAATTTTTATAGGTTCATTATTTGCATATTTTCTAGCAAGATTCTTTGGTCAGAAGTTGGTGCTAAGTTTTATTGGTGATACTAATTATAATAAGTACTTCAAAATTTTTAATAAAAAGAGTAAAATGCTTTTACTGGCTATATTTTTACTACCCTTTTTCCCGGATGATATGTTTTGTTTCCTGGCTGGTCTATCTTTATTATCATTTAGATCATATTTTATGCTCTTGATTATAGGTAGAATGCCGGTAATAGCTTTGCAAACCTTCATTGGAACAGGATTATTACATTTGAATATGTCAGGTTGGATAGTAGTTGGTTTAATATCATTAGTTTTATTATATATAGTAATAAGATATGGGAAATCAATTGAAGAATGGTTTTATAGAAAATTATATGTAGAAGTGTGAACTAATTAATATTATGATAATATATTGTTCTAAGAGAGGTAAGATTTGCAACACTATTTGTAGTTTTTATACCAGAGAATTTAATTGGACTAGTTACATTTTCCTGGAGAATTATTAATTTTTATTTGATCTTATTTGTAGCAGGCTTCGTTGCTTTTAAAGAAATAGGGTTAAATGGTGAAGCTACGTCAATGAAAGATAGTTTATCATAGATATTTCAACAGCGTATTAAAAATTCAATTTCCAGTGGGTTTTCAAGATACCAACGATAATGATAAGATACAATTACTTGGTGATGATCTCTTTGTTACAATTATTACTGAGACTATCCCACGGTATTGAGGAAGGAATCTGTAATTTTGCACCTGCTCGTTCTGAAAGGGTTGCCAAATATAACCAACTTTTAAGAATTGAAGAAGCACTAGGTGAAGCAGCAGAGTATGATGGTAAGGATGCTTTTTATAACTTGAAGTAAGTAGGAGATAAGTTAATATTTAAGATACTAGCCGGGGTCTTAGTTGTCCCGGTTTTTTTAGTAGAATCATAGTATTATTAACTAATGGAATAGTAAGTTATAATTTATTAATAAAGAAAAGTTTATGATAAAGACTTAAGGCATTCTTTAGTTTTATGAGAAAATGACTGAAAATTATAACACTATTTACATTAGGATCTTTACTATTTATACTGACTTTTAACCTAAATTTGTAAAGAATGCTGATATACAGGCAATTTTTTAAAAAAATTCTGTACTAAATTTTAGGCACCCCAAATTTTATTTTCTAGGCCCTAAAGGATTTTGCCTGGTTTCTCTTCACAAAGAAACCAGGAGTTATGAAGGGTGAATTTTCTAACATATTGGAGTATGAATGTACTTAATGTTTAAATAAATATTTTTTTGTAAAAAAAAGAACTTATTTATGGAAATTCAAAGGAAATTATAGTAATAAATTTGCAGGAGATAAATAAATATTATAGAAATGTATAATATAACTAATTTGCCATTTTTTTGATTTATTAAACTTATATTTGTATTTATTTTTTTTACTTATGTTTTTTTCTGAGGAGGAAAAATATGTATGTTGGGTAATTGCAAGAAGTTATATATATATACTTTTGGGGGACTTGTTATAAAAAAGGGGGACGATATTCTCTTTTCTGGTAATAAAAAAATTAATAAACGATGGAAATTATTCTTACTGTTACTTTTTCGGTCTGGAGAAACTATCTCAGATCAACAATTGATAAATGAACTTGACTTAGCAGATAACTTTACCCCTAGACAGTCTCTGAGAGCTCTAGTCTACAGGCTCCGTAAAGAGATTGAAAAAAATGATAATGAATCTTTTATCTATACTGATAGAGGTGGATACGGTTTTAATCCGGAAAGCCGTTACTGGCTGGACTGTCAACAATTCGAAGACTTGATTACCAAAGCTAAAGAAAGTAATAATTCTACCCGTAAAGTCAGTATTCTATATCAACAGGCTTTGAATCTTTACAAAGGTTGTCTGCTGGATAATCACATACTCAAAGACAGGCTGCTTTTACAAAAAAGAAATATCTTAAGTGATCTTTATTTGGAAGTAGTCAAGGAATTACCCAGGATTCTCGAAAAAAGTCAAAGTTATGACCGAATGGAAGACCTTTATGAAACAGCTTCGCAACTCTATCCATTCAATATTGAGTTATATTTAGGTTTGATTAATACATTAAAACAGGCTGGTAAAGCTGATCTGGCGCAGAATAGGGCGGAAGAAGCTCTTGCTTTTTTGAGAAATGCAGGTAGGGAAATACCAGTTGAATTGGAAAAGGAAGTCTCTTCTTTCTTTCAGATAGATCTCAATAAAACCCCTGAATTTGCCCTGGACAATAATAAGATAAGTCGGGGATCGGTTTTTGAATGTGGACCGATGACATTTTCAAATATATATAATCTGGAAAAAAGAAGAACAGACCGGATAGATCAGGATATATTTTTAATTCATTATCAATTAAGTAAGAGTGGATTACCTAATCAGATTCGGGAGGCAGAAAAAATATTGCGGCAGACACTTCAGGAAACTTTAAGGATTTCTGATGTAATTACCCGCTGGGAGCCCAGCCATTATTTGCAGTTAGCAGTTAATTTATCTGATGCAAAAATAGAAAAAATCCTGCAAAGAATTGAAATCGATTTTCGGGATCAATTTCCTCCTGCAGAGGTTAACCTTACTTATAAATATGAAAAAATATAGTCATATTTGATTATTTACTAAAAAAAATGATATTTTCCATAACAGTTAATTTTTATACATTTTATCATAGGCATAATATCATATATATGATATCTTAATAATAGCTTAGAAAAAAAAGTTAACTGGAAGTGTAAATATGGACTTTCAAACTATTAAAGATAGTCCCGAACGGTTTCTAAAAAATCAATTTAAAAAAAATAAGCAAAGCTATTTCTGTAATCCCTTTACATTTCTTAGGATAGTAGAACTGGAAAAAAAACGGCTGCAAAGGGAAGAACATAATTTATTTTTGCTTAGTTTTAAATTTACATCTAAAAAAGAGATTATTAATCACTTTAAATTTAAAAATAAAATAGAAAGTATTTTTAATATTAGTTTGCGAAAATCTGATCTTTTAACATGGGTCAATCAAAAACAAATTAATTTACTGCTGGTAAAAGTGAAAAAGGATGATGTCAGAGGTATAATAAAGCGAGTTATTTATAATTTCAACAATGGTTCTTTATCTGATCAGTTTGAGATATCTGTTGTTATCAATAATTTAGCATTAAATGAAGTGTATAGATAACTCCTGTTTTAAATTAATAATAAATTTGAAATTTTCAAATGAATGATAAAAACCATAACACTAGAAAATAATATAACCTGTCATTGAATGGTTTGTAAATAAGTGCTATATTTATTTTGGAAATAATAATATAAATTATTAAAAACCTATTAATCCAATTTAAGATATAAATATGAATAATTACTTCTAAGTTTAATTTGGATATTGATATGGATTATCAGCATTAAAATGATTAGTATTGCCAGAGATATGGAGGATAATTAAGGTGAAAGATATAAGAAATGCTCCCAGGAAAATTAATAAATTTTTATTCATATCAATATTACTAATATTAATGTTTAGCTTAGCTGGTATATATCAACCTGTGTCTGCCGATAGCGGTAACAATAAGATAAAAATTGTTAATCTACAGCAGGAAATTAATCTTGATTATAGACAAAGAATGGCAGAATTTATAGGTAATATGGAAGTTTCCTGGAATGCAAAAGTAAATACTGGGGATTTTGATGTTAAATTTACCATAGATGATCTGGTATTTCAGGATGAAGATGGAAAATACAGTGGAACTCGTTTTGGGTTTACCAGTTTGAAAAAAAATGATTTACCGAAAATTACGGCAAATGCTGTTCTAATAGAAGTTGATGGAGTAGAAAAAGGTTCTCTAGAGCATAAACAAATTGTACTTTCTGAAGATATTAATGAAAATAGACAGCCTGTTATTGTTAAATTTAAAATTAATACTGGGAAAATAGATTGGAGTCAATTACCTGCCGGAACTTATAAAGGGAAGATTAATATCCATTCTGAAGAAATAGATTTAATTACTCCCAGCAATTCTGTTCAAGACAGTCCTGAACTTGTTGTTAACATCAAGCAGGCTCCAGAGATAGTCCTGGATGGAAATGAGATAAGCTGGGAAATAGCAGAACCGGCCCGAAAAGATGATCAGTATTCTGAAGCAGTTGCCTGGGAGATAATCAATGACACAGAGAACTTAATGATTCAATTCTCCTCTATAGGAGGAGAAAAAGAAGGTAATCGCAATCTGGCTGACCCTGATCAAGATTATAAGAATTTCTTTGAATACATAATTTATCAAGGAGAAAATCATGAGACAAGTGATAAGACTTTTTCTCCTGGTGAATATAAACAGGTCTCATCTTATACACAGGGTAAAATCAGGCTGTGCTATAAAGGTGATATAGCTAAAAATAGATGGATTGAACTGGAAGCAGGGAAATATCATGACATTGTAGAGATAACTATTTCAGCTGTTGATTAAAATTATAAATATGAAATCTGTAAGTCATAAGCAGAGGGTAATGAAACACCCTATAGATGATGAGTAAGTTATAGTTGTTGGTCTGGAGGAATAAGGCTGTTGTGTTGGTTAGGCACTGGTAATATTGGTTTAGGTCTTGCTTAAACAAATTTTTACTTACCCTTATTGGAGGCTATGATCTACTATTCTTTAATTGGTCACTAACAGGATAGTAATGAGTCAGTAGTGAATCCACCCAAAAAAGAGGTAAACAAATCCAATCAAGGGGGAAATTTATTATGAAAAAATTAGGAATTTTGGTAATGGCATTGTTGTTGGTTGTTGGTATGAGTTTGGGGGTTATGGCAGAAGATATTAATGTTGCACAAAATTTGGATTCTGATATTAATGAAAGTGTTGAGGTAGGTGTAAAAGTTAATCAATATGCCGAAGTAATTCTTGAGAATGCTAGAGCTAGGTCTAATGATGACGTTTTAGAAATTGAGGGAGAAAGAAAAATAGTTGATCTTTTAGATTTGGGTAATCCTGATGAACATGCAATTGGCTGGGATTTAAGTGTGAAATCTAATGACAATGTAGACATAACTGTCCAGGAAGATGTTAGTAGAACTTTAGCAGATGATAGTATAACACCTTATCGTTTAGATGGAGGAACAAATACAGATTGGGTTGTTGCTCCTAATGTAGAATTGTTTGATACAAATTGGTCTAATCACCCGGATGGTGGATTTGGTTCTGCTTGGGAAAATGGTTCCCAATATGAACTAGCAGGTGTAAGTAATTTTAATGGTGTATTACAATTTAATGCTCAAATTTCTGAAGATAGGTTTGAAGATGCAGTTCCTGGAAGATATGACGGAACTGTTTATGTTATAGTTTCTGCTCATTAATCATCTAAGTATTTAATTAAGCCAGGGGTTTTCCCCCTGGCTGTATTAATTGTAAAATCCAAAGGTAACTATGATTTATGTTTAAAACTGTATTTAAAAATGTAATTATAATTTTGTTTCTTTCTACTTTTTTATTAGGGGGTTGATCCGTTTTGAGAATAATTTTTTTAAAAAAAGCAGATGTTAGTGTTAATATACGCAATATGTTAGTTTATGAAAGTAATTTATATTATTGATTTTTAAAATAATAAGAAAAACAATCCGAATAGATTGAAGTTGAAATCAAAAGCAAAAAAAATATGAGTGTAAGTTTAGATGTGTTTCATGTGCAGATGTAATAATAGCTCATATTCCTGTTAGCACTACAATATCTGCTGTCTTAGATTATAATAATTATTCACAAGGAATTATTCAAGATTTTATGATAAATTATATTTTAATCCTTACTATAAAATAATAAAAAAAAGATGACAGAAAAAAACATTTGATATTTATAATAATAAATTAATGTAACTATTGGATAAAAATTATAAGTAAAATGTAAGGGAGGTCCTTAAACCCCCTCTTGTTTTCAAAAGTGAAATCAAGTTATTATAAACAAACTATGTTATTATATAATACATATCTAGATATAAATATTTTTATACAATTATATTTTTAAAGATTAGAATATAATCTAATGTTTAAGTATTAAAATCAATATATATAAATTTTAAAATCAACAGTAATTTTAATAATAAAAAGAAGAGGTGGGTATATATGTTTAATATAAAGTTCTTATTCAATAATAAAATATATTTAATTACAATATCTTCAGTTATATTTTTTTTACTATATTCTTTATCCAGTTTGGCCGTAGGTGTCCGTCCCCTAGTCATAGACCTTAATATGGACAGAGGAGAAACCCAGCAATTCCAATTAAAACTCACACCCGAAGACAACCAGCAGACAGTCGCCCTCAACCTCTATTATCCCCGACAGCAAATAACAGGGAGTCTTAGCTATGAAGAAGGTAATTTAGAAGAACATGCAGTGTTAGACTGGCTGGATTTACCGGGACAAGTTGTAGTTCCACCTGGAGAAGAAACTACAGTTGATATGGAGGTAACTACACCTTATGATGCAAGTGGTACTCATACTGCTATCATTATGGTAGAACCCGTAGTAGAAGAAGCTGAACAGGGTATTACCTTTCGTGTGAGGTATGCGGTTAGAGTTAATATACATATAGATGCACCTGGTTTAAGAAGAAGAGTAGAAGTGAAAGGGCTTGAACTTACTGCAGATGAAGAAGATCATCCTTTGTTGCAGGCTCATATTAAAAACACTTCACCTTTATCATATAATGCTGCTGGTGAGGTAACAGTTCGTGATGAAAGCCGTCGATTGATAGAAAGAGTACAGATAAAAAGTCAGCACGCGGCTCAGGGAGGAAGAAATAAAACCACAATTTATCCTGATTCTGAAGTTATCTTTGAAGGTTTGATCAATGAACCTCTGGTTCAGGGAACATATGATATGCAATTATTCTTATATTATGCTGATGGTCGTCAGATTATTGAGAGAAAAACATTTGAAGTTGGAAATGAATTTATTGACCTGGAAAATTTAGAATATATAGAAGTAGAACCTGAGTTAATCAGCGAAGAGTTGAGGTGGGGAGGAGCTCATACAGGACCAATAAATATCCGCAACCGGATAGGTGATCCTGTAGCTATCAAGATTGGAGCTCAAAAAATAGAACCAGATTACAGTCGGTCGCTTCTGGATAATTTTAAAGTAGAATTAAGAGGAGATCAGCAATTTGAACTGAAAGGACGGCGTTCACAAAGACCGGTATTAATTGTCAGAGCCCCTAGAGAAGACATTGATGATGGTGGTTATTATGATACACTGCAGATTGGTGTTTTTGATCCAGAGACTGATGAACACTTGGAAACAAGAGACATAGACCTGTCATTTATAGTTGGTAAAGATTATGAATATAGGGGTAAAGTACAGAATATTACCACTAAAACCATAGAAGATGAAGTATTATTCAGTGCTATTGTCTTAAATACTGGCGATGTTCATTTTACACCACAGGCCAGAGTCTATTTGATCCAGGATGAAGAAATAAAATACAACATAATTCTGAATTTGGCTGAAGAAGGTGATATTGTTCTACCTGAGATGACCGGTATCTTATCCACCTATGTGCAGGATATAGTCCCCGGTAAATATACAGCAGATGTAACACTGAGACATAAAGGTGAAGCTATAGCAGAAGATATATTTGAACTGGAAATTGAGAATGCAGAAGTGCTGGAAGAAGTAGTATCTGAAAATGAAGAGGAAGATGAATAGTAAAAAAGT
>JADQBV010000267.1 GCA_016278415.1 Halanaerobiales bacterium | reverse complement strand
TTATCCAAATATATTATACATTATTATTAGATATTTTGTCAAATTATATTTTATTATGACATTTTTTTAGGTTTTAAGCTATACTACACATTTTTAATATAAGACAATGTTTTACACAAAAAAAAGACAACTGATATACAGCTGCCTTATCAAGACAATATTTTATTTATACACTTTATTATAATCCAAGTAATAAATTAAACCTTAATTAGTCATAACAAACCCTAACTCAATCTAACTATGTTTACTGGTATAAACTTTAACTATTTATTTTAGCTAAAATCCCATTAATAAACCTAGCTGACTTTTCCTCAGCATATTCTTTGGCAATTTCAACAGCTTCATTTATTACAACACCAACAGGAACATCCTGAATCATTTCATAAAGAGCAATTCTAATAATATTCCTATCTATATATGGCATCCTCTTAATATTCCAATCAATAGCCTGTTGATTAATTCTGTTATCATATTCTTTTATATTATTTACTACTCCAGATACTAATCCTTCAAAATAATAACGGTCATCATCACTTAATTCGTTTTCTTCTTTCAGGTTGCGAATAGCCTTGCTAGCCTCTTCTTCATTAATAGTATCGTTTAAATCAAGACTATAAAGTATTTGTAAAGCCCATATTCGCTCCTGATGTCTACTTGTTTTAATCATAACCGTCTCCTTTTCTATTTATATTGTGGTGGTAATAATTTATCAAGTAGTTTTTTGAAATCGCCTTCTAAATCCCAACGTGAGCCTAAATAATAACCCAAGAGAGTACAAACTAAGACTAGTATAGTCTTCCAAAAGCCTATTATTAAGACCAGAAGACCAAAGATAAATCCAATTAATGCACCAAGGATTTTCCCTTTATTATATGTAAATATCTCATTGAGTTGGTACCAGATATTACTATCCATTTAAAACCACCTCATATACCCTTATTTTCTTCTGCTTTACTTATCTCTTCAACCAAAACCTTAACCTCTGTTACAGTAACACCTGTTGTATCCTGAATATATGACTTAACAAGTTCCTGTAAACTTTCTGTGATCTTAGGTATAGACATACTTGGATAGACTTTTGCGGTCAATGCAATTAGCAATCCTTCTTCTGTAGTCTTAAGTCTATTTTTTATTGCAACAATACCTTCTTGCTCAAGAGCAATATTATTAACTAAGCTATCTAAAGCATCTAGACTAATATCAATTTCTCCCATCTCAGATCTACTAATTGACGTTGTTGATACACTTTCATTGAAAAAGAAGGGATAAATTACCCAGGCACTAGCAATAAATAATAGGACAAACACTAATGCTATTTGCCACTGATTATACAAACTATAAATTAGATTAGGAAGCATATTATAGTCTGCCCAAGCAAATCCGTAAAGAGCCAAGAAAAGTGATGTAAACATAAACAAAATCGCCATTAGGAAAATAACAAACCTGTAGACAAGTTTCATAACAGTCTCACCCCATTCAATTTATGGTCTATATAGACAATTGAAAAAAGAGACCAAGTATTACTTGGTCTTTTCAGTTACCTCTTCTACTTCCATATCCTCTTCATTAGAAAAATGAACTCCCTGAACATGAATATTAATCTCAACAGCATTCAATCCTGTCATACTTTCGATAGCATCTTTTACATTCCTTTGAATACTTTGAGCAACATCTGGTATCGACACACCATATTCAACAACAACAGACAAATCCACTACACACTCTTCTTCACCTGTCTCTACTTTTACACCTTTTTTGTGTCCTAGTATCTCAGCTATACCACTACCTACACCACCGCTCATACTTGCAACTCCCTCAATCTCGCCGGCAGCTAGACTCGCTATAATAGCTACAACTTCATTTGCAATCTTAATTGTACCAATATTTTCAATTTCTCCCATACTCAATCACCCCTTTAAAATTTGCTTAACTCTCAGTCTCAAGTCTCCGATGTATAAAGTTTGTATGATAATCACCTTTACGGAAATATGCATTATTTAAAATCTTTAAATGAAATGGTATCGTTGTATCTACACCCTGAATAAAAAACTCATTTAGGGCCCTTTCCATTCTCGATAAAGCCTTTTCTCGGTCCACTTCCCATACTATTAATTTAGCTATCATTGAGTCATAATATGGAGGTATAAAATATGTTGGATATACCCCACTATCTATTCTGACTCCTGGTCCTCCAGGCACAATATAATTTTCTAGCTTCCCAGGTGATGGCATAAAGTTCTTGTCTGGATTCTCTGCATTAATTCGACACTCAATTGCAACACCATTTATCACTATATCATCCTGAGTCATAGTAAGTTTTTGACCATCAGCAATTTTTATCTGTTCTTTTATGATATCTACACCAGTAACCATCTCAGTAATAGGATGTTCTACCTGTATTCTAGTATTCATTTCGATAAAATAAAATTCATTATTCTTATCCAATAGAAATTCAACAGTACCGGCATTGGCATAATTAACTGATTTAGCTACCTTTACAGCTACATCACCCATTTGCTTTCTTAAGTCATCAGCAAGAGCAGGTGATGGGGCTTCTTCCAACATTTTTTGATGCCTACGTTGTATTGAACAATCCCTTTCACCTAAATGAATAACATTTCCATGCTCATCAGCCAGTATTTGAAATTCAATATGACGTGGTTCTTCAACAAACTTCTCTAAATACATATCATCATTACCAAAGGCAGCCATGGCCTCTGTTTGAGCAGTTTGTATTGCTTTTTCTAAATCACGCGGATTCTGAGCAACACGCATTCCTTTACCACCACCGCCAGCAGCAGCCTTTATTATTACTGGATAACCTATATCTTCAGCAATTTTCAATGTACTTTCTATATCAGCCAGATTATGTTCAGTACCTGGTACGACTGGTACACCAGCTGCTATCATAGTCTCACGGGCCTTTGATTTATCCCCCATAAGGGCTATAATATTTGAAGAAGGACCAATAAATTTAATATCACTACTCTCACAAACTTCTGCAAAATGAGCGTTTTCTGCCAAAAAGCCATAACCGGGATGAATAGCATCAGCCCCTGATACCTCAGCAACACTCATAATACTGGGTATGTTCAAGTAACTTTGGCTTGAGCTAACCGGGCCAATACAAAAAGCCTGATCAGCAATCTTAGTATGTAAAGCCTCTCTATCTGCTTCAGAATATACAGCAACAGAAGTAATATTTAATTCCTTTAGCGCTCTGATAATCCTTACTGCTATTTCTCCTCTATTTGCAACTAGAACTTTTTTAAACATCTACATCACACCCCTTACTGTGGTTCAATAATAAACAGAGGCTGACCATATTCTACAGGTTCACCATTATTTACTAAAATCTCAAGAATCTTGCCCCGTGTTTCTACTTCGATTTCATTCATCAACTTCATTGCTTCAATGATACATAATGTTTCACCTGGGTTAACAACATCTCCAACTTTTACAAACAAATCAGCCTCTGGAGAAGGTGCCCGATAAAATGTACCCACCATAGGTGCAACTATCTCTTCACGATTACTATCCTCTTCCTCATTTTCAGTATGTGTTGGATTATGTGGTGCTTGAACATGTCTCTGATTTTCAATAGGGGTAAATTCTACTTGCTGATGTCCCCTTTTTATTTTAATCCTAGATTCTTCATCTTCCAGTTCTATTTCAGTTACATCTGTTTCACTAATAATATTTATTAAAGACTTAATATCTTCCAGGTTCATTCTTCTTCCTCCTTGTGTAAACAATATTTTGCCACTTGCTTAATAATTTTATCCAATTCTACATTGAAATGCAAGTGTATTTTTTTTCTGTCTATATTTAAATTATTCTATATCTAATAAAAAAATCCTTTAAAATGAAAAAAAACTGTTAACCAAATAGGTCAACAGTCTCTAATATTAACTATCAAATTGTTTATACTATATCCACAAAACCTTCTAACTTTGTAAGGATTTAGTAAGAAAATCTTTTTTTTGTACAATTAATTATACAAGACACTTCACTAAAATTACTATTTCTATTGTTCTATTTTCTTTTCTATAATAGTAACATCCTCAGTATTAAATCCAGTTACTTTTACAATAATATCTCCTACCTTAGCTACATCTTCTTTCTCTAAGCCATTTGTATGTATAATAACATCGACAGCCTCATCATGTATATAAGCTAAAGCATCCTTATAACCCCTCGCCCTGATCAAACTCTCTATCTCCATCTCTCTTTCCATTTTTCCAGTTAGAGCAAGCATCATATTCTGTGCCTCTTTTTTAGTTGCTTGATCACTATTAGGATTATTAATTAATTCACGGAAAATATTAATTTGTTCACTTCTGGCTTTATCTCTCTCTAATTTATACTCGATAAAAAAATCCTTCTCACTTTGCTCATCTTTAGCCTTAGTGAAATTCACATCTTGATTAGAATTTTGCTTGACAACCCCTTGCTCAATTATTTGAACACCCTCTGCCATTTCAATATCTTCAGATGTTACAGTTGCTAAATCAAGATAGTCATTACCTTGATATATTATTATAGAAGTCACCATCCCTACCCAGACCATCAAAATTGTTAACCATATTACTTTTCTTCTTATAATCACTTTTTTACCCCCTTTCATATGGTAGAACATTTATTCTATGAATCGGTATATTTAACAGATTGCTGACAGATTTTATTATTTCATATTTAATCTGACTTACTTCAGCACCCTGTGCTACAATGAGAACACCTTTTATCTCTGGTAGATTTTTTCTACTTATAACCGGTTTATCATTACCAGCCGAATCAGTAATTATTACCAATTCATTTTCTAAATTGTCTTCAGCTATCTTTCTTTGTCCACCATTTTGATCAGTTTCACTGGTGATTTTATTAGTTTTATTGGTATTATATTCATATTCATATTCCTCAAATCTAGTAATATAAATTTTTACCTTAACTTTACCTACTCCCTTAATGAGAGCAATAATTTCTTCTAAATCATTAGTCATTCTATTTTCATAATCTGAATCATTACTTATTTGCTTTTCTTTACTTATTGAAGTGACAGGACTCTGCCTACTATCATTACCAGGATTGACAAAAACATTCCCAAAGAGTAGTAAAAGGGTTCCTATCATTCCTATGATTATAATATTACGTAATAAGCTACTATTCTTTTGACCATTCTCTCCAGCACCAGTAAATATATCCTTTAAATCATCTATTACCCCCACACAACTAACCCCCTTTTTTTATGATTACCTCAATACTATCCCTGGGTATTTGGAAAACTTGACTTAGCTTATTACTAAGACTTTCTATTGTATTTCTATTCTGTGCTGCCTTTTCATCAATAACTTCTTGCTCTGTCTGCTTATCTTTATCTCTTGAATTATTTGTGGCAATATTTATATTTTCAATCTCTATCCTGCTAATACCACGATCAATCAAAGTAATACTCAAAAATTCAATCATATAATTATCATTTAAACTTACCCTTATCTCTTGTTGATAATTTTTGTAGTTTAAATCAATTACTTCTTTGACTCGATTTGCTACTTTATTTTGGTAATAGTCCATTAAAAGATTGTGGTTATCTTCTTCTATTTCTCGTCCTTGTTCTTCAATTTGATCCCAATTACTATTAATCATATTCTCTGGTATAACATCCTGGATTACAGAAAAGTCCTGGCGAAATACCATCATTAATGGAGAGATCAGAACAGTTATTATAAAAAATCCCATCACTACCCTTACATATTTGCGCATATTATTTTCAGGTAAAAACATCTCCAATAAAGATGTAAACAGTATAATAAAAATAAGGTTCTTTACCCATTGAATTAGGCCATCCATTTGATTTAACTCACCTCTCTATCACCTCATCATAACTGTTAGATTTGCTGTTCCAACAATTATAGTTAATACCATAAAAAACATCACTGATACTGCAGCTACAACCAAAAAAATCATTATTAAGCTATTTCCAGTATCATTTAAGATATCCACCAGTCTAGCATCTGCAATAGGCTGTACTATGGCACTGGCTATTTTATAAATTAGTATTAGAGCTATAATCTTAATTATTGGGTAGGCAATTATAACGATAATCACAATCATTCCAAAAAAGTTTAGGGCATTTTTTATAATCAAAGAACAACTTACAATTAAATCAACAGCATCTGAAAATATACCCCCGATTACTGGCACAAATGTACCAGTCAGATACTTAGCTGTTCTCAACGAAAGGCTATCTGTAATGGCAGCAGCCCCTCCCTGTAGCAAAAGACCACCTATAAATAGCATAAAAATTAATCCTAACATACTCATACTAATTTCTTTAAAAAGACTGGCTAAACGACTAAGGGAGAAGTCTTGATTAATTCTTGTCACAATATTAAGGACAACTGACAGGAAAATCATCGGAAAAATTATTAGTTTTATAGCGGTACTTAGAGCAGTTATAATAACTAAAGTAAGTGGGTGAAATATAGCAGCAGAGGTTAATGCACCTGTACTAACTAATAGACTTAATAAAATTGGTAACAAAGCCTGCATAAAGGAAACCATGTTGTCAATAGCATCTACACCTATTTGGATCGCAACTTGAAAGGCCTGTAAAATTAAAATAGAGATAACTAAAAATATCAGTATATTAGCAGTATTACTAATTGTCTTACTAGAGAACGATTGATGGAAGATACTTAATACAGCACTGATCACTGCCAATACAATTATCTGCCCTAACAGGCTAAAATTTGCTGTAACCTCTTTACCCAGGTATCTTAATAGTGTCCTGGTCAACTCTGCCCAACTGAACTCTAACTCTCCATTCATAAAACCAATAATCATCTGCTGTAGATTTATCTTAGGTAGAAAACTATCTACTCTATCATTAACCCTATTTACTTCTTCCTGTAAATCACCTAGGTTTAATTTTTGTAGTTGTTGTAAGATAATATCATTTGTTTTAGGTATATCCCTTGTATTTAGCTCTTCTGCTGATATATTTATGCTAATTAATGTAACAACTATTATAGTAAACAAGACTATTCGAATGATATTTTTTAATCTAAACATCTCTGTTTCCTTTCCTCAAGGCTATTTAGATATTTACCCTGGAATTAAGCTGATAATTGTTTCAATTAGAGACAACATTATTGGTATAGAGATAATCATGATTAGTATTTTAGCAGCTAACTCTATTTTGCTAGCCAATGCTGTTTCTCCACTATCTCTAGTAATTTCAGCCCCAAATTCTCCAATATAGGCTATACCTATTATTTTGATGATTGTATTGAAATAGAGCATATCTATCTGTGCCTTACGAGCTAATTGGTTTAGTAATTCTATAACCAACGCAACCTGATCAATTATAAGCATTAAGATAATAACACCTGTAATAATACTGAGCAAAAATGCCAACTCTGGTTTCTGTTGTCTAATAACAATTATTAGTATTGTAGATATAAATGCTATGCCAACAACCTGTAATATTATCATTTTTTACCACCTAAAATTTAAATACGGTTCTTACATCATTAAATAATTCTCCAATTAGTTGAATGACTATCATCAGGACTATGACTACACCTACTAATGTTAACATCTGGGCTTGTTCTTCTTTGTCAGCCTGTTTTAATACTATGTTTATAATTGATATAAATATGCCTATCCCAGCTATCTTAAATATTAGATTAATATCCATCCTTACACCCCTTATCAAAAAATGGTTCAGTAAAACAATATAATTACCATCAAACTAATTAAAACGCTGGCGTAACGTACAGGTTTAACTCTTCGTGTAGCTATATCTCTGGCTATTTCCTCATGTTGTTCCAATCGCTTAATTGTTAGTTTATTTATCTTAATCTGATTATCCAAAGTAGATGCACCTATCTGTCTACCCCAATTAATAAGGATTTCAAAATCTTCAC
>JADQBV010000317.1 GCA_016278415.1 Halanaerobiales bacterium | reverse complement strand
TAGTAAAAGGGCTGGAGGAGGATTTGGTCATACCGGAATTTAAATGGGGTGATCAGATGCTGCTTAAAGAAGTAGTTGGTAAAGAGGTTATAGACCTTCAGGGAAAAAAAATAGGGAAAATAAAGAAAGCAGATATTATACTAGAGGCAAGTAATGGTAAGATTGAATCAATTATTTTACATAATAGAAACGCTAAATTTGTGATTCCTTGGTATGGAATTAAACATATTGGAACTAGGGTTGTAATAATCGATAATAGTATTAAGTATAGTAAATAGAAGTCATCAAATATTATTTTGAAGCAGTGTTCTATATTAGGATACTGCTTTTTTCTAATATTCTAATATCTTGCGTTAATTTCTACTGTTTATTTGGATAACAATATATTTATAATGAATGAAGGTTATTATTTTCTTACCGTGAATTATATATAAATGTAGTCATGGTTAAAATATTTATATTTTAATAAATCTTGTGCTTTAAATATAAAGACAAAAAGAAAGTCAGGAAAAAAATACTGAGTAAAACCAATCAAAAAGCTAGAAAAAAAGGTAATAATTTACTTTGAATCTAAAAGGGGGAGGAATTAAAAGTGAAATCATTTATTTTAGGCCATAGGGGTGCAATGGGGGATCGACCAGAGAACACAGCGGTATCTTTTAAAAAGGCTTTAAGGGATGGAGCAGATGGTGTGGAGTTTGATGTACATCTCAGTAGTGATGGTGTTCCAATTGTAATTCATGATGAAAAGGTGGATAGGACTACAAATGGTAGTGGGATGGTTTCTCAGATGTCTCTTAAAGAGATAAAGGATTTAGATATAGTAATTAATCAAAGTCAACTAAGGGATATAAATGAAAAAATTCTTACCTTAGAGGAAACATTAGATTTAACAGCTTCAAAAAGCAAATTAATCAATATAGAATTAAAACAGGGACCTGTAATCTATCCAGGTTTAGAAGAAAAAGTTCTAGCTATAATTAAAAGTTACGATATAATAGAAAAAGTAGTCATTTCATCTTTTAATCATTATTCAATAAAAATGATAAAAGATAGATTTCCTGAAATAAAATGTGGCTTACTTTATATGGCTGGTCTATATGATCCCTGGGTTTATGCTAGACGACTTGGTGTTGAGGCAATTCATCCTTTCTTTGCCAGTATAAACGAAGAACTTGTACAGGTCTGTCATCAGAATAATATTATGGTTAATGTATTTGGATGTAATGATTCAAGTAATTTGTCTAAGATGCTTAAAATAGGCGTGGATTGTATAATTACGGATAATCCTGGACTGGCTGTAGGGTTAAGAGAAAAGGGGGAATAAAAATTGAAAAAGATTAACTCAATGGTAAGGAAGAATGGAGAGAAGTTGTCTTATAGTAAATCTATTTTTATTGGTTTGGGATTTCTTATAATTACTGCAACTTGGAGTCTTTATAACTCATTTGTTCCAATATTCTTAAAAAAATTTATTGCCGCAGAATCAATTATAGGTGTTATAATGACACTAGATAATATTGCTGCTATTACATTACAGCCTTTCTTTGGTGCACTTAGTGATAATACCCACACTAGATATGGTCATAGACTCCCTTTTATTTTAATAGGTGCCCCTATAGCAGCTGTTTTTTTTGCAGTTATACCATTAGCAAATAGCTTTGTGTTATTATTAGCCGTGTTAGTTATTATGAATTTAGCGATGAGTGTTTTTAGATCTCCAACCATAGCCCTTATGCCTGATTTGACACCACCAAAGTTGAGAAGTAAAGGTAATGGCTTAATAAATTTCATGGGTGGAATCGGGGCTGTTTTAACATTTTTATTAGGGTCATATTTATATGATCTGGATCCCTTTTTACCCTTTATACTATTATCTGTCCTATTAATTGCTATTGTTTTATTGTATTTATGGAAACTGGAAGAACCTGAAAAAGCAGTAAAAGAAGAGAGAATAAATATTTATAAAGTAATTAGAAATATATTTGATATTGAAAATAGAAATATACTATATATCTTACTTGCAATATTTTTCTGGTTTTTTGGCTATTCTGCTGTTGAAACTTTTTTTACTTTGTATGGAAAAGAATTTTTGTTAATTAAGGAAAGTGTAGCAGCTAGATCTCTAATGTTCTTTTCTCTTGCTTTTGTAGTATTTGCAATACCAAGTGGCTATCTTTCATCGGTAATGGGTAGGAAAAAGACTATAACAACTGGTATAACAGGATTATTACTGACCTTTTTTGCTTTAGTATTTTTACGTAATGTATTATACATAAATATAGTATTGGCAGTGGGTGGTTTTTTCTGGGCTTTTATTAATATAAATTCATACCCAATGATTGTAAATGAAGCAGGCGAAAATATAGGAACATATACAGGTATTTATTATTTCTTTGCAACTTTACCAGCCATATTATCTCCAATGTTTGTTGGGTGGACTATTCAGTATTTTGGTTATGCAACTTTATTTGTTAATGCTGTAATTGCTTTTTCTATTGCATTATATTTTATGATAAAAGTTAAAGATTAAAACATTTCTTAATATTACTTGGTGGAAAACGCCTGATTATTTTCCTTCAGCCGAATAGCGACATATCTGTTTGCAAAGCTTATGTAGATATTCATCTATTATAATTTTGTTGACTCGATGGCTAATTATGATCCTTTATTATAAATATAAAAATGTAAATAATAAAATTAGTACTTGAATATATATACAAAGTAATGTATAATAATTCAAAAGGTAATGAATGGAGATGAGAATGATGATAAAGGCTAGTATTATCGGTGCTACAGGATATGTAGGTATTGAGTTGTTGAGAATACTTAATAATCATCCAGAAGTAGAGATAAGACATCTAATATCACATGGTAATGTAGGAAAAAAATTGAAAGATATCTATCCACAATTCTCTGGTTCTAATTATGATGAATATGATTTAGAGGATTATTCTGCTGTTAACTTATCAGATAGTGATATTGTGTTTACTGCTCTACCCCATGGAATATCACAGGATATGGTTGCAGATCTATATAAACAGGGAGTACGAATAATCGATATGAGTGGCGACTATCGTTATAGAGATATAGATATATACCAATCCTGGTATAATCTAGAGCATAAGTATCCAGATTTAGCTAAAAAGGCGGTATATGGATTAGTAGAGCTAAACCGTGAAGAGATTAAATCCGCTGAAATAGTTGCTAATCCAGGTTGTTATGTTACAGCATCATTATTAGGAATACTTCCACTTTTAGATAAAAAGTTAATTAACTTAGATAATATTATAATAGATGCTAAATCTGGTGTAAGTGGTGCTGGAAAAAGCCTAAAACAGTCGTTGTTATTTAATGAAACTCAGGATAGTATGAAGGCTTATAATCTTACAACACATAGGCATACATCTGAAATAGAGTATATACTGAACCAAGTTTATAGAAAAAATAATGATATAAGTCTATCTAAAAATATAAGTGAAAAGGATTTTAATCTTATTTTCACTCCGCATTTAATTCCAATTAAGAGAGGGATTTTAGCAACAATTTATATGGATTTAATTAAAGATATTCAAGAAACTCAAATTATTAATATATACGAAGATTATTACAAGGAAGAGCAATTTGTTCAGGTACTGAAAACCTCTTTGCCAGAAATAAAATATGTAGTTGGGTCAAATTATTGTCATCTTGGCTTAAAACATGATCAGCGTACAGGGAAAATAATTGTCATCTCGGTAATTGACAATTTAATAAAGGGGTCAGCTGGTCAGGCAATTCAAAATATGAATGTTATGTTTAATCTTGAAGAGAATAGTGGTCTAGATTCAACAGCTATATTTCCATAAGAATTTAATGAATCTTTTCCATTAACGTTGGTGGGAAAAGTCCGACAATTTTGCTATGACGACCTCGATGGTCTAATCTCTAAATTAACATTGCGATACTAAAAAGAGAATTTAGAGGCACTTCATTCATGAAAAAGTCTAAGTATATTACCAAAGGAAATTGAGAAGAACTTATTTATTTAAAATAAAGGGTGGTGATAAGTATGAATATAAAAGAAATAAATGGTGGTATAACTGCTCCATTAGGTTATCAAGCAGCAGGAATAAGTTGTGGTACAAAAAAAAGTGGAAATAAAGATCTTGCATTGTTATATAGTGAAGATTCAGCAACATCTGCAGCAGTTTTTACTAAAAACCATTTTAAGGCAGCACCAGTTTTGTTATCAATTGATAAAATTAAAAATAAAACAATGAGAGCTATATTAATAAATAGTGGAAATGCTAATGCCTGTACTGGTGAAGAAGGTATGAATGATGCTATCAAACTGGTATCATTAACGGCAGAAAAGTTAAATATTGATCAACAGGATGTACATATTTCTTCTACAGGTATTATAGGGGAAAGACTAGACATGGATAAAATAAAAAAGGGTATTGGTAAAATTACTCCTTTGCTAAGTAAAACTGGTAATAGTGATGCAGCAGAGGCTATTATGACAACAGATACATTTAGTAAAGAGATATCCTATAGTTTTGACTTACCTTCTGATGGAACAAAAGTGGTAATTGGGGGGATGGCTAAGGGCTCTGGTATGATTCACCCAAATATGGCTACAATGCTTGGTTTTATCACTACTGACTTATCTATCAAAAAAGAGCTGTTACAAAAAGCACTCAAAGAAGTTGTAGATATTTCTTTTAATAAAATTAGTGTTGATGGTGATCAAAGTACAAATGATTCAGTATTTTTAATGGCAAATGCTCGTGCAGGAAACAATGAGATTGTTAAGGAAGATGAGGACTATTTTGCCTTTCTTAAGGTTCTAAAAAAAGTGGCTGTTCATTTAGCTAAATCAATTGTTTATGATGGAGAAGGAGCAACTCGTTTTATTACAATAAAGGTATCTAATGCAGAAACAATTGCAGAAGCAGATTTTATTTCTAGGAAAATCGCTAATTCAAATCTAGTAAAAACTGCTTGCTTTGGTGGTGATCCAAATTGGGGACGTATAGTTGCAGCCCTGGGTTCTTGTGATATCGAATTTGATAAAGATAAGGTCACTGTCTCCATTAATAATAAAAAACTATTCAATAAGGGAGTTCCAAGTAATATTAAAAAAGAAGACTTGGCGGGACTTATGGATAATAAAGAGATATCTATTGTAGTAGATCTTTTAAATGGTAATGAAAATGTGGAGTTTTGGACATCTGATTTAAGCTACGATTATGTTAAAATAAATGCGGAATACCATACTTAAAATAAGCTTATGGATATAAAAAGTGGATATAGAAAGGATGGATTAAATGGAAAAGTATATAAAGAAGGCATATGTACTAATTGAAGCACTACCCTATTTTAAAGAGTATTATGGTAAAACCTTTGTTATAAAGTATGGTGGCAGCATTATGTTAGATGAGAAATTGAAAAAAAACCTAATTGAAGATATAACCCTATTAAAATATGTAGGTATCAATCCAGTAATTGTCCATGGTGGTGGACCTGCTATTAATGATACATTAGCCAGATTTAATATAAAGACTCGTTTTATAGATGGCTTAAGGGTTACTGATAAGGAGACCATGGAAGTTGTGGAGATGGTACTTACTGGTAAAGTAAATAAAGAAGTTGTAGCCATGATAAATCAAATGAGAGGTCAGGCAGTAGGTATCTGTGGTAAAGATGGTGGATTAATTAAGGCTACTAAGAAAATAGTGGCTGATAAAGATATTGATCTAGGATATGTAGGAGAGGTTGAAAAAATAAATCCTGAGATTGTAAAGGGTCTAATTAAAGATGGATATATACCTGTTATAGCTCCTGTGGGTTCTGATGATAATGGTGAGAGCTATAATATTAATGCTGATACAGTAGCAGGTAAGTTGGCTGTTTCCCTTCAGGCGGAGAAACTAATATATTTAACAGATGTTAACGGAATAAGGAACGATCCAGAAGATAAAGACAGTAGGGTTTCTTCTTTGACTTTTACAGAGATTAAAAAATGGATTAAGGATGGTAAAATTCAAGGTGGTATGTTACCTAAAGTTGAGAGTTGTATGGAGGCTGTTAACAGTGGTGTAATAAGAACACATATATTAAATGGTTTAGTACCTCATCCCTTGTTATTGGAGATATTTACAGACCAGGGAGTGGGAACTATGATTTTAAAAGATTAAAAACACTGTAAGCAATTATATATATTATTATTAATTTAAGACTATTATAATAGTCTTTAGAACCGTCTAACAACAATCGTATTTCAGATGATTGATGGAAAGTCAAGTATATATGCATAACACGTTAAAATTTAAAAAATGAAAGGAGTAGATAAGATGAATATTCAAGAAATAATTCAAAGTGATAAGGATCATTTCATGACTGTATATAGTGGGCGTTATCCATTAGTAGTGGATCATGGTGATGGTGTTAAAATATATGGAAAAGATGGCAAAGAATATTATGATTTCCTTGCTGGGATTGGTGTTAATGCCCTAGGTTATGGTCACCATGAGTTTACTTTAGCTTTAAAAGAGCAGATTGATAAAATCTTACACTGTTCTAATCTTTATTACATAGAAGCACAGTCATATTTACAAAAAAAATTAGCAGATAATTCCTGTTGTGACAAGGTGTTTTTTGCTAATAGTGGTTCTGAAGCTAATGAAGGTGCTATTAAATTAGTCCGCAAATTTTTTAAAGTAAAGGGTGAAAATAAGTTTGAATTAATTACTGCTGATAAATCCTTTCATGGTCGGACATTGACTACTGTGACAGCTACAGGTCAGGATAAGTACAAACTACCGTTTACACCTCTTCCACCTGGGTTTAAAACCGTACCTTTTAATGACTTACAAGCTATGAAAGATGCAATTACTGATCAAACAGCTGCAATTATGTTAGAACCAATTCAGGGAGAAGGGGGTATTTATCCAGCTAATCAAAATTACCTTGAAGGCATAAGAAAGCTATGTGATGAAAAGGGGATTTTATTAATATTTGATGAAATCCAATGTGGTATGGGTAGAACCGGCAGTCTCTTCGCTTATCAAGAATATGGTGTAGAACCGGATATTATAACTCTAGCAAAAGCCCTTGGTGGTGGAGTACCTATTGGTGCCTTTATGGCAAAAGCAGAAGTGGCAGATGCTTTTTCAGCAGGAGATCACGGAACTACCTTTGGAGGTAATCCCTTAGCTACAAAGGCTGCATCCACAATTGTGGATATCATGTTGGAAAATGAATTTTTACCATCAGTAAAAGCTAAAGGCGAGTACTTTCAAAAACAATTATTAAAGTTAGTTGATAAATTCGAAGATGTAATAGAGGTAAGAGGAATGGGTTTAATGCTCGCTCTACAATTATCTGATAAATTATCCGCAAAAGACATTACTATGAAATTATTTGAGAAAGGCTTTTTAATAAATGCAGTTAAGGAGCACACACTTCGTTTCTTGCCACCTTTAGTAATAGAAGAAGAGGATATTGATAAATTAATATCTACTTTAGAAGATATATTAACCGAATTAATATAATAAATATTATATTAATTAATTTTGTTAGTAGTATCAGTTATTCATTAAAAACACTTAAAACCACAGGTCTGAACATGCCCTTGTCATGTTGACTCTGTGGTTTTAATTTTTGAATATTATTTTGAAATTTTAAGATAATATACTGTCAATTAAACTATTTGATTACTTTAGAACATCTGTATATTGGCCCACTCTCGAGCTGCAAATTTTCTGTAGATAACAACTGTAAAGATTAGGAATGATGCAATTTCAGCATACCAAACACTATCAATACCATAGTTGAAATACTTTACAAAAAGCCAGGTTAATGGTATGAATATTGTCCATAGTCTTAATGAAGTAATCCACATAACTCCTTTGGTATCACCTGTACCCCGTAAAGCCCCTCCCATTACAATCATAAAAGCAAGTAGTGGTTG
>JADQBV010000358.1 GCA_016278415.1 Halanaerobiales bacterium | reverse complement strand
CACAGACCATAATTATTAAAGGTAAATTTGATAAAATAAAATTCATTTCAAACTCGCTTTGTGTTCCGACGGCCTAGTACTGGCCCGACCTTGCGTCTAAAATGAAGGGGCAGTAAAACAAAATTTTGTTAAGCAGCTTCTTGCAATCAGTCCGTACTGGAGACTTTTAAAATTCATTCAGCTAAATAACAAAATGTCTGGGTATACTACCAACGGTTATGGAGATGATACAGAAATAATAAAACTCTGGAGTATAGCTTCTTTGTATATGGAAGTGTCTATATCATTGCTGAAAATTAATAAAAATGGAAGCCAGATTATTTCTGCTTCCATTTTTCTGTTTCATAAATAGTATCATACATGTATTCAATTGACTTTTCTGGATATTTACCGATTGCTGTCTCCCCAGTTAACATTACTCCACTACACCCATCAAGTACGGCATTTGCTATATCACTAATTTCTGCCCTTGTAGGTATAGGGGATTCTATCATTGAGTGAAGCATATGAGTTACAACTATAGAGTCCTTGTTATTCTTATTACATAGCTTAATTATTTCTTTCTGTACAATAGGAACCCTGGTTATCCCTATTTCCACTCCTAGGTCACCCCTTGCTATTACTACACCATCAATTTTATCTAGAAAACTATTAAGGTTATCAACACCTTCTTGATTTTCAATTTTAGCTAAAATACCGATAGAATGTCCACCTAGAGAATCCAAAAAATTTCTGAGAGACATTACATCTTCAAGAGTACGTGTGAAAGGAAGCATAATAAAATCTAGTCCAATATCTATACCTAGCTTTATATCCTCCTTGTCTTTCTCACTTAAGGAGGGGATATCAAGTTTTATTCCAGGTAGATTTACTCCTTTTTTATCACCAAGTTCTCCACCACGAATGACTCTACACTTTATTTTTGATTCTGTTAAACCACTGTTATTATATTGATCTATGGATTCTACTTTTAGTTTTATAAGTCCATCATCTATTAAAATAATTTGTTCTTTTTTTATTTGACTTGCTAGTTGAGGATATCTTAGAATTATCACCTTATCATTATTAAGAACAGAAGGGTGTTTGGAATAAATATAGATTTTGTCCCCTTCTTTTAATAGAATGTGTTTTTTATTAATAAGCTGTGCTCTAATTTCTGGACCTTGTACATCAGCTATAATATTGATTGACTTACCGGTTTCTTGTTTAGCTTCTTTGATATTTTTAAACCAATCCTGATATGTATTAAGATTACCATGTGAGAGATTAATTCTTAGTCCAGACATACCACTTTTTACCATTGCTACTATTGTATCTTTCTGATAAGAGGCAGGACCTATTGTACCGTATATTTTTGTCTTAAGCACTTTGAAATCCCCTTTCACTTTGATTAATTAAATTAAAGATTAATATTAGCTATATTATATCATAAGATTGCAAAATAAAACGATTATATTGAGTAAAATTTTAACTAATAAGTGTTATTCATTCATAATTATCTAACATTGCAACTCAAAACGATAATATTGAGTATAATATGTCCTGTAGCGAATATAACAGTTTTATGGATGCACCTTCATTTAAGATTAGTATAGAAATAGACTATAAGTATTAAATTACTTATTATTCTGCTTTTAATATTAATGTAATTATGCTACAATTATGTTATCTATATTATGTAAATATTAACAAATTAAGATTATCTTATACATAGCTGTAAATTTGTATTTATAGTGTAGTATCTAAACTTAAGTATTTCAGCATAAGTATCATATTTCATATAAAAAAATATGGGAGGTAAAATGATGAATTTAGATTATTTAAAAAAGTTTAAGAACTGTTTTAATGAATATACTGAATTACGTTTGCAAGAAAATTCCAGTGTTTCTTTAGTTCTTGTAAATGGAAATTTAGTAAAAAATGAGAAAACGACAACAGGGGGTATTTCTGCAAGGGTTTATAAAGAAGGTGTTTTTGGTTTTGCATCTAGTCCCAAGACAGACGAAAAGACTGTCAAAGATATAATTAAAAAATCTAATGAAAATGCTTACTTACTAAATAATTTAGAGCAAAGAGAAAAAAAGCAATTAAAGGGAAAAGGCTTCGAAATAATTAAGGATTTTTCTACCAAAAAAACAAGAGTATCTAGAAAGGATATCTTGGATTTTTTAAAAGACTTACATAATTATACTTCAAAAAAATATAATGATTTAAAATCAAATACTTTCGTTATTAATAATTTGGATATGGAGAAGAATTTATACACATCTTTTGGTTCTGATGCTTATACCATGATTCCAAGGTCGATCTTAATGATCAGTCTTTCTGTTGAAAAAGATGGTGTTGTTTATGATTCTTATGATGTTTTTGGTGGTCTAGGTCAATATGAGGATTTTTATGATGATCCGAAGACTTTTTATGATACGATAGATAATTTATATAAAAAGGTTATTGAAAAATCTGAAGGAGTATATCCTGAAGCGGGTTACAAAGATGTTATATTGGATTCTAAATTAGCTGGCATTCTTGCTCATGAGGCGATAGGTCATACAGTTGAGGCTGATATGGTAAAAAGCGGGTCTATTGCTAAAGATTATATTAATAAAAAAGTAGCAAGTGACATTGTTAATCTTGTTGATTTTGCTAATGAATATAATAATCAGGTTTGTCCGGTACCTGTTTATATTGATGATGAAGGCACTAAGCCTGAAGATGTTGTCATTATAAAAGATGGTATTTTGAAAAGGTTTATGAATAATAAGGATCTTGCGATAGATTTTAATGATAAGCCTACTGGCAATGCTAGGGCTTTCGCTTTTTCTGACGAACCACTAGTGAGAATGAGAAATACAGCTATTCTACCTGGAAAAGATAAATTAGATGATATGATTTCTTCAATAGAAGATGGTTATTATTTGATTCAACCAAATAACGGTCAAGCTGATTCAACCAGTGAATTTATGTTTGGTGTAACTAATGGTTATGAAATTAAAAATGGTAAACTGGGAAGGGCTCTAAAAAATACAACTATTTCCGGAGTCGCTTTTGATATGTTGAAGACAATTACTATGATATCAGATGAAATGTATTGGTCTAATGCAGGAATGTGTGGTAAAAAACAATTGATTCCTGTAGGAATGGGTGGACCTGCTATAAAATGTAAAATTAATATAGGGGGTAAATAATATGGAACTATTAAATAAATGTCTTAGTTTACTGAATGAAAAGGGTGCAGATAAGGCCGAGGTTTATCTTAGTAAACAAATAAAAGAAGAAATGAATATTAATTCGGGAGAGATAAGTCTTTTAAGAACTATGGAAGAATTTAATTTAAAAATAACTGCCATAATAGATAATAAGAAAGACACAATTAAAATTAATAACGTTGATGAAAATGCAATAGAAAATGCTGTTAATGAAGTAGTAAATAATGCTAAAAATTCTCAAGCTGATGAGTCTAATGATATCTCAGATATGGTTATAAATAAAGACTTTAATGCTGATAAAAGTGGTTTAGATATTAATTTAATGCATAAACGATTAAAAGACTTCATATCGAAAGTGGAGATAGATTATCCTGATTTAGTTATTGAAGAGGCAGCGTTAGAGTATAAGGATAAGCATAATTATTATTATAATTCTAATGGTGTGAGATTGTCTTCAAACTATGATAACTATTTATTTGGTCTAATGTTCTTTTCTAAAAAAGGAAAAGAAACATCTTCATTTAATCATACAGCAATCTCCACTAAAGATTTAGGAAAAGAATTATATGAATTAGGGTCTTTGAGTTATTTATTAAAAGAATCAGTTGAACATTTAAATCCTAAAGTAATTGATGTGAAGAAAATTAATGGAGATATAATTGTTACTCCAGATTGTATGAATGATTTTTTGAATTTCTTATTGTCACACTTACAAAATTATTATTTAATTGCTGGTATTTCTAATTTTGCTGATAAGTTAAATGAAAAAGCTTTAGATGAAAAATTTAGTTTACGAACTGAACCGGATTCTAATTTCTTGGCTATAAAAGACTACTATGGACATGATGGAATAATAAATAAGAATGCTTATATCTTTAAAAATGGCATTTTAAAAAATTATCTATTAGATCTATATGGTTCCAAAAAGACTGGTCTAGATAGAGGTCCTTCAACAGGATCAAATTTAATAATCGATAGTGGAGATAAATCTTTAGATGAAATGATCAAAAGTATTGATAAAGGTATTATTCTTTCAAGATTTTCTGGTGGTCGGCCAGCATCTAATGGAGATTTTTCTGGTGTTGCTAAAAATAGCTATTATATTGAAAATGGGGAAATTAAATACCCGATTAAGGAAACTATGATAAATGGAAATATATTTGATATATTTCAAGATATAAAAGGAATCTCAAAGGAAAGAATTAATAGTGGTTATTCCTTACTACCGTTTATTCAATTTGCAGATATTCTAATTTCTTCAAAATAAATATTTGACTTAGGTGTAAGCTTCTGTTATCATATTATTGTAAAATCAAGTATATTATATAAAATTAAATATTACCTCATATAATAGTGGGAATATGGCCCGCGAGTTTCTACCAGATAGCCGTAAACAATCTGACTATGAGGGAAGTGTACTTAGGGTTCCGCATTAATAATAGCTGTTTCATTATTTATATTTTGATGAAATTATAGCTAATTGGATGGCAGGTCCGAGCGGTACAGGTATTTTTTATATCACACCGAAGGGATAAAAGCCCAGGCGGGGAGGTTCTACTCATTAATCGAAAGTAGATTCTTCCTGTCTGGGCATTTTTGATATTATAAGGAATTATAGATATAGTAATTAAGAAAATTAGCTAATTCATAGGGGGTTACCGATGAAAGTATTGGTTGTTGGAAATGGTGGTAGGGAGCATGGCGTAGTCTGGAAATTAGCCCAATCTCAATTAATAGATCAAATTTATATTGCACCTGGTAATGCAGGAACAGCTGAATTAGGTAAAAATGTAGAAATTGATGTAATGGATATTGAGGGTTTATTAAAATTTGCCACAGAAAGTAGTATTGATTTTACCTTTGTTGGTCCCGAGGCACCACTTGTGGAAGGGATTGTAGATCGTTTTGAAGCTGCCGGTTTGCGTATTTTTGGTCCTAATAAGCAAGCGGCTCTGTTAGAAGGTAGTAAGGTTTTTTCTAAAAATCTAATGGAAAAATATAATATTCCTACTGCTGAGTATAAGGTATTTGAAAAAGCTGATAAAGCAATTACATATATAAAGGAGAAAGGTGCTCCAATCGTAGTCAAAGCTGAGGGATTGGCTGCTGGTAAAGGAGTTATTGTTGCAGAAGAATTGGTAGACGCTATCACTGCTGTTAATTCTATATTGATTAATGATAAATTTGGTGATGCTGGAGCAAGGGTAGTAATTGAAGAATATTTAGATGGTGAAGAAGCAACTGTTCTAGCTTTTGTTGATGGGGAGACTATAGTGCCTATGATTGCATCTCAGGATCATAAACAGGCCTATGATAATGATCAGGGGCCCAACACAGGTGGAATGGGGGCTTATGCGCCAGCACCTGTGGTTGATGAAAATATGATGTCTAAAATCTATTCGGAAATACTTGTTCCTACTGTTGCTGCCTTGAAAGATCAGGGTATTGAATATAAGGGTATCCTTTATTGTGGTTTGATGATAAAAGATGGACAACCTAAGGTAATTGAGTATAATGTACGTTTTGGAGATCCAGAAACACAGGTTGTCTTACCATTATTAAAGACAGATTTAGTAGAGATTATTAATTATGTCATTGATGGAAAGTTGGCTAATATAGAAGTTGAATGGTATGACAAGAAGGCTCTTTGTGTTATTATGGCTTCAGGGGGTTACCCCCTTGAATATAAGAAGGGTAAAAGAATCTCCGGTATTAATGATGCTAATTCTCTGGATAATATTATTGTCTTTCAAGCAGGAACGAAAATGCTTGCTGATGAATTATTAACAGATGGAGGCAGGGTATTGGCAGTAACAGCAATAGGGGATAACTTTGATGAAGTGATAGAGATGGCATACACAGGAGTTAGTCATATACATTTTAATGATTATCATATCCGTCACGACATTGGACACAAGGCTATTAACCGCGGTAATTAAAGGGGTGTTTACATCTTGCTAAAAGTAGATAAGACTAAACAAAGAATAGGTATTATTGGCGGGGGACAATTGGGAAAAATGATGATCTTAGAAGCCAAAAAAATGGGTTTCTATGTTATGATACTTGATCCGACAGCGGCTTGTCCAGCGGATAGTATCGCTGATGAACATATAATTGCTGATTTTGATGATGAAAAAGCAATCAGGAATCTTGCTGAAAAAACCGATGTTATCACCTATGAGTTTGAACACATTGGTGTAGATATTTTAAAAATCTTGGAAGATGAAGGTCATAAAGTCTATCCAACAGCAAAGAGTCTAGAAATAATACAGGATAAATATACTCAAAAAGAAGTTCTACAAAAAAACTCCATTCCTATACCAGACTTTATTAAGGTTTCAAATATTAATGATATTAAAGTTGCTGGAGATAGATACTCATATCCCTTAATGTTAAAGAGTTGTACTGGTGGTTATGATGGAAAGGGAAATGCACTGGTAAGGTCACCTGAAGAAATAAGTGAGGCATACAATGATTTAGGGGCTGGAGAGTTACCGTTGATGGCAGAAGAATTTGTTCCATTTCAGAAGGAAATATCTGTTCTTGCCTGTCGCGATTTAATGGGTAAGATGGTCGTATATCCTGTTGGAGAAAATGATCATAGAGACAGTATATTATATGAAACAAGGGTTCCGGCAGATATATCAGCAGAGTTGTCAGATGAAGCTATGAGTCTTGCCCAGCAAGTATTGGAGGTTTTTAGTGGTATAGGCATGTTCTGTATTGAGATGTTTCTTACTGATGATGGGGTTTTAATGGTAAATGAAGTAGCTCCAAGACCACATAATTCAGGTCACTATACTATTGAGGGCTGTGTCACTTCACAGTTTGAACAACATATACGTGCTATTACAGGCCTTCCATTAGGCGATACCACATTAATTCGACCAACTGTAATGAGAAATATATTGGGAACAGGTGAAATAGGACAAGCAACTGTAATTGCTATTGATAAGGTTTTAGGGATTAAAGGTGTGAAAACACATATTTATGATAAAAAAATATCAAGGCCGGGCAGGAAAATGGGTCATATTACTGTAACTGCAGATAAAATCTCAGAAGCTGCTGAAAGGGCCTTGCAAGCAAGTGATTTGCTGAAAATAAATGGAGTTTAGGAACACTTTTAAGGCTCGTTCGGTTAATATCTGTAAATACTAGCATAATAAAAGTTGTGAAGAATTAATTAAATTAGGTTTTATTAGTGACTTAAGCAATGTAAATAATAATATTAAACGAGGAGGCATTAATTTGAAAGCAGAAGTAGGTATTATTATGGGAAGTGATTCTGATCTGCCAGTTATGCAGGAAGCTGCTAAGCTATTAGATGATTTTCAAGTTCCCTATGAATTAACAGTAGTTTCAGCACATCGTACTCCACAGAGGTTGTATCAATATGCAGAGGAGGCAGAAGAAAGAGGCTTAAAAGTTATAATAGCAGGAGCTGGGGGAGCAGCGCATCTACCTGGAATGATAGCTTCAATTACCAGTAGGCCTGTAATAGGGGTTCCGATAAAAACATCAAAATTAAGTGGTGTTGATTCATTATACTCTATTGTACAGATGCCTGGTGGTGTTCCTGTTGCCACAGTTGCTATCAATGGAGCCAAGAATGCCGCTTTGTTGGCAGTGCAGATTCTTGCCACTGCAGATAAAGATATGCGCAATAAGTATATGGAATATAAGAGAGATATGGCTGAAAAGGTTGAGCATGTGGCTGAGGATTTGGAAAAATTAGGATATCAAGAATATTTAAATAAGAGGGGGTAATTATCGATGATAAGGCGTAACA
>JADQBV010000402.1 GCA_016278415.1 Halanaerobiales bacterium | reverse complement strand
ACCTGACTTTTAATCAGGGCGTCGAAGGTTCGATTCCTTCATGGCCCACCATTTTATCGCGGGGTAGAGCAGTCCGGTAGCTCGTCAGGCTCATAATCTGGAGGTCATCGGTTCGAATCCGGTCCCCGCAACCAAATAAAAAGCTTAAATTCATAAGTTATTTATTTATAATTTTTTTTGTGTTAAATACCTGTGGTGAGATAGCTCAGTCGGTAGAGCAGAGGACTGAAAATCCTCGTGTCGACAGTTCGATTCTGTCTCTCACCACCATTTTTATGTCAGATATTTTTCGTAAATAAAATATTATTTAATAGATTATAAATCAGGCAATTCATTAATTGCTTGCTTTTTTTGTTCTATATCAGTGTGTGTGTAAATTTGAGTTGTAGAAATATTTGAATGACCTAATAATTCTTGAAGTATTTTTATATCTTTAGTTTGATAATACAATAGTGAAGCAAAGGTATGTCTTAATTTATGTGGAGTGATTTTACTTGAATTTTTTATCCCTGCCGCTTTAGCATATTTCTTTACTAGCATCTGTATAGATCTAATACTTATTCTACGTCCGTGTCGTGAAATGAATAGTGAATTCTCATCCTCTTTATACTTAATACTTATCAAATCTCTTTCCTTTAGATAATCTTCTATAACATTTATTACATCATCATGTAGTGGTAAGATTCTTTCTTTATTACCCTTTCCAAAAAATTTAATTGATTTATTCTCAAAATCAATGTTCTCTATATCTAGATTTACCAATTCTGATACACGAAGACCTGCATATAAAAATAGTTTAACTATTGCTAAGTCTCTTACTCGATTAATACTATCATAATTATTAATTGAGTCTATATACCTTCTGGCATCATCTAATTTCATATAGATTGGCTCAGACTTAATTTCAGTTTTACTTGCTTCTATGGAGAGTGTGGGGTTATTTTCAAGGACATCATTTTTGGCTAGGTATTTAAAAAAAGACCTTATAGAATATAACTTCCTGTTTCTAGTTACAGGACTATTATCATCAACAAGAATTATATCTCCTAAGAATTCAGCTATCTCAAACTTGTCCACTTTCTCAACTTTAAATTCTTTATTATAATTAAATTTTTCAATTAGATAATTACTTAATAATCTTAAATCATGGGTGTATTCTTTTATAGTTAATGGAGAATAACCTTTCTCAACAGCTAGATATTTTCTGAAATTATTAACTGCATCTGAATAATTCACGCTATATCCCTCCAATATTCTTTATTACGATTCGTCGATCTTCCGTTGGTAAAAAACGCCTGTAATTTCAAAGATTATTCTTTTATTACTTACTTGAAATTGAAAGTGAATCTTTAAGAATAGTCTTTATAAATCCTCTTAATAATTATATTCCTTTAGACGATTTGCTAAATATTTCCCTACTTTAGCTTTTATAATTATTTCATCACTTGCATATTCCTCATTTATAATTTCTCCTTCTTCATAGATCATATTAACCATGTTTGCTTTTGAATATGGTAACTTAATATTAATAGTAACCATTTTTTTAAGGATGATTTCAGATATTAGCTTTAATATTTTATCTTTACCATGATTATTTATTGCTGATATAAACAAGGAATTTGGATACTCTAAAGTGAGTTGTTCTTTTTTTTCTTCACTAATTTTATCAACTTTATTAAAAACCAGTATTCTATCCTTATCAAATATATTTTTATCCTTTAATAAATTATTAACCACCTTGATATGTTTCTCAATGTCTCCACTGCTTGCATCTACTAAATGAATTAGGATATCCGCTTCTTCTGTTTCCTCAATGGTCGAACTAAATGAGGGTACTAACTGATGTGGCAATTTACTGATAAAACCAACAGTATCTGTAAAGATAACCTGTTTTCCAAAGGGTAAAGTAGTCTGACGTATAGTAGAATCTAAGGTAGCAAAGAGTTTATTCTCGACTAATGTGTTAGCATCTGTTAAAAGGTTCATAAGGGTTGACTTACCAGCATTAGTATAGCCAATAATTGCAATTAGTGGATCATTCCTATTTGCTCGATGTAATTGACGATTGTTCTTAATATCATGGAGTTGACTTTTTAATCTTGAAATCTTACTTTCGATTCGCCGCCTGTCAACCTCCAGTTTTGTTTCACCTGGTCCCCGGGTACCGATACCTGCACCAAGACCTGATAAATTAACTCCTTGTCCCTTTAGTTTTGGCAGTGTATATTCTAGTTGTGCCAATTCGACCTGTATTTTGCTTTCTTTACTATGGGCATGTATTGCGAAGATATCCAGGATTAATTGTGTTCTATCAATTATTTTTACACCTAGTTTTTCTTCTAAATTTCTAAATTGAGCTGGTGATAGTTCATTATCAAAGATAACTACGTTTGTATCAAGGTGGTCTACTAGAGTCTTTAATTCATCTAGTTTCCCTTTGCCGATATAGAAAGAAGCGTTTATTTTATCATTTCTATAAAACAGTTTACTTTTTACTTCAACGCCAGCAGTCTTAGCCAGTCCTTCAAGTTCATAAACACTATCTATCTCACAACCAACTAATATAGCCGTTTCCAGATATGTGATTACATTATTTTTATCGGAAAAATGAATATTCTCTATTTTATATCCCTCCATATTTTAAATAGCTTTATAATAAATTATAACATATACTGGAGATAATAAAAACTACTCTGATTCAACCCTATACATTGCAATTTGTACCTTGTTTATAATATAATAATATATGAATCATTAATAGTGTATAATAAAGTTATTATTTATTAGTGTAAGTTTAATAGTGTAAATCTATTAGTTTAATGAAAAGCTTGTTAATTTTAATTACTAAATTCTTTAATAGATTTTTAATTACACCACTATATTTAAATACAATAACAAGTATATTATAACAAGGTCTAAAAATAATAAAACTGGAGTGTTAACTATGGAAGAGCTTAAATTGTACTATTTTTCTACTTGTCCATTCTGTAAGAAGGTTTTAAAGTTTATAGATAAAAATGATTTAAATGATCAAATAATCTATAAAGATATACATGAAGACTTAAAAGCCAAAGAAGAATTAAAAGAGGAAGGTGGAAAAGAACAAGTTCCCTGTCTATTTATAAATGGTCAACCCCTTTATGAATCCAATAATATTCTTGAATGGTTAAAAGAGAATAAAATTTCTTAATTTACTTTATATATCAATGTAATCCTACATAAATAATTACTACTAAACTGGGGTTTAGACTTTTTCATGAATGAAGTTCCTCTAAATTTTCTTTTTTGTAACGTAATGTTAATTTAGAGATTAGACCATCGAGGTCTTCATAGCAAAATGTTCGGACGTTTCCCACCAACTAATATGGAGAAGAACCAGTTTAATATTAAAAATAAAAAGGAGATATTATAATATGAATATGAAATGGAGTTTAGAAGAGTTATATGAGTCATTTTCTGATAAACAGTATTTAGATGATTTTGATAGATGTGATATATTAATTGATAAAATTAATGTTTTTTCGAAAAGTAAATTAAGTAATTTTGATGACTGTGAATCAAAAATTGAGACGATTATAAAATATATGATAGATTATTATGAAACATATAGCTTATTAAGAACCTTTACATTTTTATCCTTAAGTACAGATGCAAGAAATGAGAAAGCTGCAAAATTAATTGAAAAATTAAATAAAAAAAATACTAATCTAAAAAAACCTATGGTTCGAATACAAAAATGGCTGGCAAATGTAGATAATTTGGATGAAATTATTGATAAAAATGTTTTTATAGAAGAACATAGTTTTTTTCTAGAGGAATTAATCGAAGAAAACAAATATATGCTGAGCGAGGCAGAAGAATCGCTTATTTCTCAAATGAAAAATACAGGCTCGAGGGCCTGGACTAAATTACAGCAAGACTTAACTTCAACTCTTATGGTAAAAGTTGAAAACGAAGAGAAAGACCTGCCCTTACCGGTAGTCAGGAATATGGCCCATGATAAAGATCCAGATATACGAAAAAAAGCTTATCAAGCTGAACTCAATGCCTATAAAAAAATAGATGAGCCTATTGCTGCATCATTAAATTGTATTAAAGGTGAAGTTATTACGACAACTGAATTAAGAGGCTACAAATCACCCCTAGAAAAGACATTAATTGATTCACGTATGGACTATGAAACCTTACAGACAATGCTATCTGCGATTAAAGAATCTTTACCACTTTTTCATAAATATTATCGTCATAAAGCTATGCTTTTAGGCCATGTTAATGGTCTACCATTTTATGATTTGTTTGCTCCGATTGCTGATGCAGATTTTGACTTTAGCTATAAAGATGCTCGTGATTTCATTGTTGATAACTTTAGAAGCTTTAGTTCTCAACTTGCTAATTATGCAGAAAATGCCTTTGAAAAAAGATGGATTGATGCAAAACCCCGTGAAGGTAAAAGAGGTGGGGCTTTTTGTTCAAATATACATCCTATTGGTGAAAGTAGAATTTTGAGTAATTTTACTGGGAGCTATAGTGATGTTAGTACACTTGCCCATGAGTTAGGACATGGCTACCACGGATTTTGTTTAAAAGATGAAAGTATCTTGAATAGTGATTATCCTATGCCTCTAGCTGAAACTGCATCTATTTTCTGTCAGACAATTGTAGATTCTGCAGCTATAGAAGAGGCGGATTCAGATAGTGCTTTAGCTATACTCGATAACTCTCTATCAGACGCAGGACAAGTCATTGTAGATATTTATAGTAGATACTTATTTGAAAGTAAGTTATTTGAGATGAGAGAAGAATCTTCACTATCTGTTAAGGAATTAAAGGAAATAATGCTTTGGGCACAAAAAGAAAGCTATGGAAGTGGAATAGATGCTGATTATTTACACCCATATATGTGGCTTTGCAAACCTCATTATTACGAAGCAAGCCTCAACTTTTATAATTTCCCATATGCATTTGGCTTACTCTTTGCTAAAGGATTATATGCTCGCTATCAAATAGAGGGTGAAGGCTTTGTTAAAGAATATGATGATATTCTAAGGGCTACAGGTAGAATGAAAATCACTGATGTATGTAAATTGGCTGGTATTGATATTAGTAGCAAAGAATTTTGGAAGGAATCTTTAGATATTATTGCAGAAGATATAAATAATTTCATTAAAATAAGTTCAGCTTAGTTTTAAATAGGAAGGGGAGAAGAAATATGGGGATACTTGATTTAGATATAAGTAATATTATAAGTTTTATACATTCACAAGGGCTATTTTTTACCATTTATGTTTATTTTATTATATCTGTACTATTGCTTGAACTATCTAGCCTATTTTTTCTTAATTTTCATCTTATCAAATTAGGCAAAAACATTAATATTGATAGTGTGAAAAAAGACCCATTTTTAGAGAAATTGATTAAAAAATATACCAAGTTATTGAATCGCCAATATGATATGGTTAATACCCGATCATTTATTGATAGTTACTTTTCAAAAAATAGTAAGATAAAGTTCTATTTGATTAATTTAATTGAAAATAGTGGTTTTTTCTTTCTTCTTTTAGGTATTATGGGGGCATTTGCTGTTATGTTATCTGCAATTGTCTCAGTTAACTTTCAGGGTTTGACTGGTTTTCAAGGTCTATATACTCGCTTAGAAGATGTTATATATACCTTTAAACCAGCCTTATTTTTTATAATTATTAGTATCATTTTAGCAATAGTAATTAATATTTTGTCAAAGATATTTGATTTAAACTCTAGATTTGAGAAAATCAAAACTAGATTAGAAAACTATTTAGATAATAATCTAAAGTATAAATATAATAGAGAACTAAAACAGTTGGAACTTTTTGAAAAACTTATAGAAGTTATAAACACAAACTTTATGGGTCTTGAAGATGTAATTGAGGACTCTATTAATGACTCATTTACAGAAATTAATGAAACAATCTTAAATTATATTAAATTAACAAAATCAAGCAAGCATAGCAAAAAGAAAATAGAGGGCCAAGTGGCTTCAACTGAGGAAGAGAACGAATAAATTGGGCACTATTAATTTAATTCTATACTACGTTCCGGAACTTATTAACTCAGTGTAAGCCAATTATATTTCTGTAGCGACTAGTCGAAACTTTCTTTTAACTAAAGTAATGTTAGCTTCGACACTAGGATATCGAATCCGTCGAAACTTTTTGTGGAGACAGGACGTCGTAGTACTACCTTAATGTCAAAATTTGAAGTGCTCTGGAGTGAACGACAAGCGGAAGAAACATAATTGGCTGAAACGGAAAAAGGAAATTCCTATAGTATTGAATTAGTCTTTTACTAAAGAGACAACGGTTTCAACATGATGTGTGTGTGGAAACATATCTACACATTTAACTTCCCTTATTTTATAATTTGCTTTTATTAAATCTACTAAATCATCTACCAAAGATTTTGGATTACATGAAACATAGATGATCTTCTTAGAATTAAAATCAATAATTTTCTGTAGTGCTTTTGGATTTATACCAGGTCTTGGTGGATCTATTACAATAAGATCTGGGTTTTCTTTAATTTTATTCACTTTTTCTAAAACATCACCGGTGATAAATTCACAATCTGATATTTTGTTTATCTTAGCATTTTCTCTAGCTATCTCTACGGCTTCTTTTATTAGTTCAATACCGTAAACTTTCTTTGCTTTTTGAGCAAGAACTTGGGATATTGTACCAGTACCACAGTAAAGATCAAAGATAACATTGTCTTTTTCTTCATCTATATAGCTTTGTACAGTCTTATATAGCTCTTCGGCGGCAAATGTATTTGGCTGAAAAAAAGCAAATGGTGTTACTTTAAATGTTAGATCTAATAATTTTTCATAATAATAACTTCGTCCATAATGGGTAATTAATTTATCACATTTAACATCATCGCCATAGTCATCATTAATTGTTTGTAGAAATCCAACTAAGTTACCTTCTAATTGTAATTCTGTTAATTGTGAACTAAGGTCACTTAGATCATGTTCTTGTTGTGATGTTGTAATTAGATTAACTGATATTTCATCTGTTTTAAGTCCTTTGCGAATCACTAAATTGCGTAGATATCCTTCCCGACTTATTATATGATATCTCTTGAAATCTAATTTACGGAAATAATCTATTATGGTTGTTAATATTAATCTGAAATCATTGTCAACTAATTGACATGTGTTTACTGTTACCACATCAAAACGCCGACCTCTAGGGTGCATACCTAATTGTAATATACCGTTTTTTTCCAGGTCCCCAAAACTAAATTCTACCTTGTTTCTATATTCAAAAATTCTGGGACTTGCTATTATTCCTTGAAAGTTAATCTTCATAAAACCATTTTTTTGAAATAGTTCTTTTACTTGATCATACTTAATTGATAATTGCTTATTATATTCAATCATCTGGCGGTTACAACCACCACAATCTTCATAATGATCACACTTGGCTTCATCTTCCATTGGTGACTTTTCGACTACCTCTAATAACCTAGCTTGATAATAATCTTTTTTCTTTTTCTTAATAAGAACTTTTACAATTTGACCTGGTAATACGTTTTTTACTCTGATTTCTTTTTCCCCTATATTTGTAACCCCTAGATGTGGAAACAAAATTTTATCAATTATTATATTAATTTTCGCACCCTTTTTAATATCTTCACTATTTATTGACATTGTATCAAACCCTTCCATATCTTTATGAGAAAACTTTATGCTTTAATTGTAATCATTAAAATCTCTTCTGTCAATCTATTCTATTATATATTATAATTGAACTATATTAGATTTTATATTACAATAAATATAGATGAAGATAAAATATTAAGATATTATTAATTAAAAACAAAGAAAGTGATATTTCGGTATTACATTATACTACTAGTATATGGTTAATCTAAACTACATACTGTCTGTGTATTATAATGAATCATCTTCCTAACTATTTGTAATATGCCCAGATATTTTGCTGTTTGGCTGAAGGAAAATGAAGAAATCTTCCATTCTAAACACCTATAACCCTATGTGTTAGGATAGTTGTCGTATGGATTAAATAGTGTATAATATAAGTAC
>JADQBV010000056.1 GCA_016278415.1 Halanaerobiales bacterium | reverse complement strand
AGCGAGGAGCACGTTAGTGCAGCGGACAGAATTCCAACCCTTCGAACAATTATAATACCAGTCCTTATTCCCGGAGCGGTGTGGGAACACATCTAAAACTGATGCGTCATTTTAGATGGTCCCAAGGGTTGTCTTCCAAGTTCCCTTCCCCCATTTTCAATGCAACCTTATTTGACCAGCTTGTTTGTGCTGGTCTGTCTGGAAAGGGGGTTGTTAGGATAGGGGTTTGGGGGAAGGGATATGGGGGAAAACGCGGCATTGTGGAGGGAATAAGGACGGACGTTAGAACGCTTACAGGCTTACTGGAGGATTACTGGCGGTCATTGTAAGCCATAAATTTTAGCAGCCAGTTAATCCGGAAGAAAGGCTACTATAGTATGATTATGCTTTCGGCTTATCGTAGGATTTACTGGTTGCCATAGTAGACACAATATTAAAACAAACCAGTTAGTCCGTATGATGGTTATCTTAGGATGCTTGTGGCTTACTGGAGGATTTACTGGTGGTCATTGTATGCCATATATTGAAGCAGCCAGTTAATACGGAAGAAAGGCTACCATTGTTTATGCTTTCGGCTTATCGTAGGATTTACTGGTGGCCATAGTAGTCACAATATTAAACAAAACCAGTTAGTCCGTATGAATGGTTATCTTAAGATGCTTGTGGCTTACTGGAGGATTTACTGGTGGTCACTGTATGCCATATATTGAAGCAGCCAGTTAATACGGAAGAAAGGCTACTATAGTATGATTATGCTTTCGGCTTGTCGTAGGATTTACTGGTGTCCATAGTAGACACAATATTGAACCAAACCAGTTAGTCCGGAAGAAAGGCTATCTTAGTAAGATTATGCTTTCGGCTTATCGTGGGATTTATTGGTGGGCATAGTAGAAACTCTCCCTGGCAAAATGGAATAATAGAATGATGTATAAGGACTTTACACCAGGACTATTAAATTATATCGACAATCCCTTCATATATTGCATTTACATATTCATACTCTTTTTTTATTTTTCGTTTGAATTCTTCTTCTGCTAGATCATCATATAAATTAACACCATTTTCCACCAAACAATCATATATAAGTTTTGCCAATTCTCTATCTTCTTTTATAATTTTTTTGTATCTTTTCTCTACCTCATCTGGAAAGTCTAGATTATAGGTTATAGCATCTATTTTCTCATCTAAATAAGACTTTGTCATTTTCATCAAAAAATCTATATCTGGATTTTTCAAATTAATCTTCCCCTCTTTTTTTCTTCATCAGCAGCGTTTCTTGTATTTTTTACCACTACTGGTATAAGGCATGGTTCACTTCTTTCTGTACTTATTTCTATTATATTATACCTTTCGTGATTTATCTTATCCATTCGTCTTCTTATAGTCAATCCCCTTGAGTCTTTGATTCTCTTATCAGTACCTCTAAATACATCATAAGCTTATTTCTCTCTATTACTGACATTAAAGATAAAACAATTCAATGTTCTGCTCATTAATATTCATCATAGCCGCAAATTTACTAATTCTATCTTTATCTCCATCACTGTGCCAGCTTATTTTCCAACGCAGTATCTCAGAATTTTCGTTAATTGCAATAATTTTCCTAAGGTATGGATGATCTACTGGGGATAATGAATGCCCAATTACAATAATTTCTTCTATATCTGTAAGAGTCTCAAAAAATGCCGTATGATTGTTTATTATTTCATCCGTTTTCTTGGCTGAGTCAGAAAAATATCCTTCAATGGTTCCGGATGCTTGATCTGCAGCATAATATCTGATTGGATTTCTCCAGTTTCCTTTACTATCATCTTTATTGAAGTAAGTAAGGTAAGTCAAACTATCATTTCTATAATTTCTACCTTTTCGTCCTTTATGGTAATCACTGAATCTTTTCTGGCCCCTATTCCTTTTATACCATTCAACATAGTCCTTATCTGGATTGCGGCCATGGCCAAGAATAAGATCTTTTTTTCGGTCTCTTCTATTACCATGTATATAAAGGATGTTAGCCGTAGTTACTCCATACAGTGTTTCAAGAAACTCAGTATAGTTGAAGTTAATAAATGTTGCATCAGGATTAATCATAGCATCGCATACTGCATTCTTCTTAGTTTGAGGTTGAAGTGTCTTGACCCATTGCTTAAAACGCTTAGGTAAACTCTCAGTCATATCAGTAACTACCTGGGTTCCCATTTCAATAGCTGCAAAATAATCAGCATAGGAAAAGTCATCATCGTCTTCATCAAATGTATCCATGTTTAAATCAAGCATGGTGTCTACTGATTCCATAACCATCTCACGAGAGAGAAATGCCAGGTTATTTTCAAAATCGCCCCAAAAGTTCTCACACTCGAAATAGGTATCCATTTCAAAGTACAAGGATTTATCCCGCTTTTTGACAAATTCGCGGAACTGATAGTAACTGGATTTGACGCCATGAGACAAGTCAAAACCGTTGCCTATGATGTATAATTTTTTGGATTTTTTAGTTGTCATGGTCGTCGATCAACCTCCACCAAATATCTTTAAAGAATTCATATTTATAAATATCAGGTATATTCTCACAAGCATATTTTATAAACAATTTAACAGGTTTATGTGATGGGAAAAGTCACTATTTATTTGATCATACTTTCCAATGTAAGATATTATAAAATAATCATTGTTATATTTTAAATTATTATTTTCCTTCTCTCCATTATTCCATTTAGGTAATCAATAACTTGTACTTAAAAAGGGTTGTAATTATATAGGGACAAAGAATGTGGGTAACCTTATCATTGGTTGGATTGATATGATTTTTCAGAGAAAATTAACTTGTCATTTAAAGTGGGCTTCCTTTATAGAATTAGTCAAGAGATTTTAAGGTTTATATATGCTAGCAGAATCCTTTGGTTTCGCGTCGATTATGATAATAGTAGCAGGATTGCCCCCATCATTCAAACGCTTTTCATAGCTTTCTTCTACTTTCTTAATACGGTTTGATGATCTTCCATTATCAACTATAAGGAATATTTTATTGTCAGTTTCTTCAGATTTTGCATATTCTTCGATCTGAACTTCAAAGCCATGTAGGCAATCATTATTAGAAGTCAACTTAATTTCAATAACTGTTTTATCTTCTCCACGACTTATCTTGAAATCAACAGGACCTCTGCCGCTATTAGACTCCGGACTAATATCTAAACCATTAATTTTACAATAGTAACTTGCAGATCCGTGGAGAGTCTTTTGTACTACCTTTTCTTCATTCCTTGAGTCAACATCACTAAGTACAGCAAATCCCTTCTTGTTTTCAATCCATTCTTTATACTCTTGAATTATTTCTAAAGATGCATCAAAGGAAGTTTTCTGTTTTAATTCCAAATTATCATTAGCACCAATTATCTGTCTGATGAGCTTTTCAATTCGATAATTGATATTCTGATATATATCATAAGCCTGTACACAAGTTTTTCTATAATCATCAATAACTTTATTGACCAAATGAGGCTTCATAAAAATATAATCTTTAATGTAACGCTTCTTTTGACTGGAAGCTAACCTACTCCATTCTTTACCTACTACTTGACTCATCTCTCTTTTGATTGTCTCGTTTTCTCTAACTACCCTATCAATATCGTCCCATGAATGAGCTATAGGTAACTCATGTAAAATATCTATTGGTAGTAATAATAACTCACAGTCCTTATATGGATTTATAAGTAATCCTGATTGAAATGAATAGTCTGGATAGTTTTCTTCACTAATTTCTAATGCCTTATAGATTCTTTTTGTATATGTCACAATATCATTATAAATAAGCGTTGCAATCATATCACTCAATCTATCGGGGCCAACATTTTCCTCAAACAAACTAGTAAGATGATATATTTCTGGCTGTTCAGATCCACTCTTTATGATTTCTGATGCATCCTTCACTATTTGATTACTTAATATTTTACCAAAACCTGCACCTCGAGTTCCTTTTGAAAAACCTAAATTTATACCTGTCACTTCAGAGAACTTAAACCTTTTGACCGCTGTTTTATAAAGCTTATCTTCTAGATTTTTAGAAGCTTTTAATAAAATGCCTAACTCTCTAAAATATTTATTTATATTATCGTAAGAATTATTGAACTCGGTAACTTGCGTATCTCTTAGTCGTTTTATATTAATAAAGAAGTTACTGTCTTCATCCATGAGTGAATCAAAAACGCCTAATTTCTCAAGTTTTAATCCAAGTTCAAACTCATCAGATACAAATACAGCCATCCACTTCACCTCCCATTCGTTGAAAATTGATTACTATACATAATTCACCATTATCTGTATTTTACCTGCAAAAAAATAGAAAAAATTACCCCAAGAGAGAAACCTCTGTTGATTCACTAGTATCTCACCATATAGAATATATCTTTACCGACAGCATAAAAAAATCCCTATCTTGATAAACTATTGCCTTAAGATAGAGATACTAGTACTTATTTTGTTAGAAAAGGAAAGTATCCAATATTATTATTCTCTTGTAACCTGATAAAGTTAACTCTCAAGATAGAATTGCTCTCATTGCTGTAATAGCTTATCCGACAAAACCAGTTAGTCCGTATGGAGGATGGTGTTAGAATGCTTGCTGGCTTGCTGGAGGATTTACTGGTGGTCATATGTAGGCAAAGTTATAGGGCAGCCAGTTATTCCGGAAGGAAGGCTACCCTAATGTATAATTTTGTTACGCTTTATTTGCTCAGATGGCAATAGATTAAGGTGAAATTGGTGTCATTGGTTACTTTCAATCATAAAAATCCAGCCTGACCTGGATTTATACTTAATTATACCATAGAGTTATTTTAATCAAGGTTTGCTAGCACTGTGGTCCTTGCAGTTAGAGCAAAGGCTAATTTAAATGAAAATTCAAAACTACTTATAAAATTATATACTAATTGACTTTCTCCACTATAAAACCGACCTTCTCTAATTTATCCTTATTTTGATCAGATAGTGAGGGAATATTTATAAATAAATTTTCCTTAGCCCTACTTAAGGCTACATAATACACTCGATTATCTTCTACATCTATTGATGGATTTAAAAGAAAACTTAATTCTTTCTCCTCATCAAAAGCATCTTTTTTGGGGTGAATTATTAACATTACGTTTTCAAATTGATCCCCTTTTGCTTTATGAATAGTTCTATGAAGGCTATTATCATCGTTTATTTTTACTCCAATTGCTATACTATTATAATCTAATCCTTTATAATATTTTTCCTGCTTTCCACGAGTGATCTTCTGTTTGACTCCATAATATCCATACAAATAATTATTGTAAAATGTTTTTATATTACCACTTTTATATTTATCATAATCATTGATAAGTCTTTTTAAATTTAATAATGCTTCTCCCTTAGTAAAGTACTCGTGTTTTCTATAGGCCTTTAGCATATATTTTAAAGCCTCTTTAAGTTTATTTTGTCTACAATATTCAATAGAAGTAATGACATACGAAATCATCCATCCACGTTTGCCGTCCCTAAATAGGGGTTCATTTATATCTGTTATATCAAAATATTTTTCAACACCAAATTTCATCATATTTGAGATATCATTAGTATATGTCAATGAACATACTTCCTGGCCATTAGATAATTCAACAGCTTTTTTATAGACTTCGAAAAATGTACCAACTAATATAATAGGTTCTTCTCCTTTAATTCGTTTAGGACTAAATTGTTTAAAATCTGACTCATCTCTAACATAGTTTAATATATTGATAATTTGCTCTGTACTTCTATAGTTATTTTCAATTTTATATAATGTCATATAATCAAGATCAAACTCAATAAACTTTTCTACATCAGCACCTTGAAAGCTATAAATAGATTGTCCAACATCTCCCACGACCCCAATTTTTGTCTCTTTTTCACCAATCATTTTCATTATTTTTGATTGAATAGGACTTGTATCCTGAAATTCATCAATAAAGATATATGGAAACTTTGCACGCAATATTTCTAAAACTCTAGGCTGCTTCTCCAAAATCCTATAAGCTAAATAAAGAACATCACCATGACTAATCAAAGCGTTTTTCCAACATTCTTTTTTATATTCTAATAAACTTTCGTGTTTTATTGGAGATTGAAATGGATAATCTGGCTTAAGTACAAAAGTATTATCATCATTCATTATCCATTTTACCTTAATAAGTTCTTTTTGAAGTTTATCGTAATCCCTTATATACTGTTGTTTTGTTTTCCTTAACCATTCTCTGATAATACTAATTCTAGGTACTATTTCATCATGCCCATCTATATCTACTAATGGTATTTCATATTCATCCTCAAGTATCCATAAATAAGGCTTTATAATATGTTTATATAAAAAACTATGAATTGTACTTACTTCAACAAAATCAATGGCATTATCTAAACGCTTTAAAATAGTTTCTACTCCAATATTGGTATATGTAATACAAGCAATTTTTCTGACTTTACTAAGGCGACTAGATTTATTAATTACATTTTTTATATGATTAACTAAAAATCTCGTCTTCCCTGCACCAGGTCCAGCGCATAATTTGAAATTTTCTTCAACATCTATAAGCTGATCACTATTTTTTAAAGTTATTGCTCTTGACAGATCCATATTATCGCCTCTTTAATATAATTAGGAATATTAATTCTGAATTGCTTTTTATCTTTATCCTTATTACACAAATTATCAGCAATAACACAGGAAAGTTCTTGAGCTACAGGCCCTTTATCAATAGAATCTAAATACCGGGCAGCTAAAATATGTTTTATCTTTTCTTCTTTATCCCAATCACATTTTTCAATACCCTTGCACATTTGGTCTTTAAACTTTCCTTTGTTTATTTTATCTATAACTTGTTGTAGATCAACCTGATTCCTTAATCCATTCATTATTTCTTTTAACTCAACTGTATTCTATATAGCCCCCTAACAGAGTTGGAGATAATCTTTGTAAGTGATATACTTACTTACAGAGAGTTGAATTAGGGGGATCCCCCTAATTCAAAAAATCGAAAATCACACCACAGGGGGCTTGCAAATCATGAAAAAGAAACAGTATTCAGATGAACTTAAAGAACAAGTTGTAAAAGAATGTAGAGAAATAGGTAATACTTCATTAGTTGCTAGAAGACATGGAATAGCAAAAGGTACAGTCTATAGCTGGGTTAAAAAAGCAAAAGAAAATGGTTCTGCTAAATCCCTTCCGAACGATAGTAAAAAGAAAATTAAAGAAGCAAAAAAGCGTTTAAATAAATTAAGTAATGAAAATGATCAACTTAAAAAAATACTAGCTGAAAAAGAACTCGAATTAGCTATATTAAGAGATTTAAGAGATGAGTCAAACCCGCTATAGCCGATAAAGTAAAAATTGCTGAAAAGTGGATTAACAAGGGTTATAAGGCTATTATAGTTCTTGACTTTGTCGGTCTATCTCAATCCACTTATTATTACAATATTGATCCAAATAACTGCAATGATAATAGTTCAAATAATCCTGCTGGAAGACCAGCTCCAGGGTATTCATATAAACTAAATGGGAAAAAAATATCCGATGAACAAATTAAAGAATGGCTTTTAGAACTAGTTGCAGGTGATGGTTTCCCTTATGGATACCGCAAATTGACTACTTGTCTAAAAGAAGATTATTTATTGAAAATAAACAAGAAAAAAGTTTACAGACTTTGTAAAGAATTAGATATATTAAGGCCTCAACGCAAAATTAAAAAACATCATCCCCGAAAGTTAGCTAAAAGAGATGAAATAGATAATTCTAATCAGCTCTGGGAGATTGATTTAAAGTATGGTCATATAGCTGCAACAGATGAATTCTTTTTTCAATTATAGTTAATTGATGTATTTGACAGAAGTATTATAAGTTACCATCTAGGTTTAAGCTGTAAAGCTGAAGATGCTTGCCGTGTACTTAAAAATGCTTTATCTAAAAGGCAACTAACAAAAGGTATGGAACTGCCTATTATCAGGACTGATAATGGACCACAGTTTGTTTCTAAGCTTTTTGGAGACACCTGTAAGTCATTAGGTTTAAAACATCAAAGAATACCAGTTAAAACGCCAAATATGAATGCCCATAT
>JADQBV010000145.1 GCA_016278415.1 Halanaerobiales bacterium | reverse complement strand
ATTAACTGCTGTGTTACTACTTTTGTCTTTCCATATTCTATACTTGAAAAGAAAAACAATGAAATAAATACTACAAAAGCTGCAATAACTCCTACAAAATAGAAACCACCACCTACAGCTAAACCTATAGCAGCTGTCGCCCAAAGACTAGCCGCAGTAGTCAGGCCTTTGACAATAGAACCCTGTATAAGTATTGTTCCTGCACCCAAAAAACCAATACCACTTACAACTTGTGCTGCTATGCGCCCTGGATCAGCATCTGCTTCTGGGTATTGTTCAAATAACATGATTGACACTATCATTATTATAGTAGACCCAATACCAACTAATATATGTGTCCTAAACCCGGCAGGGCGACCGTGTTTTTCTCGATCCCAACCTATTACACCTGACAAAAACACAATTAAAAGAACTTTTATACTGACTATTAACATTAACCCAACTCCTCTATAAACTATACATAAGATATTTATATATCAAGATTGTCATCACATAAAGATGAAAGTATGGAATTAGCTTTCTTCCGCGCATGAAGTGCAGCTAAATTCTCTTTTTTATTACGCATGGATAATTCACTGCCCTCTTCTTTCTTAAACGCATTGTTGAGGCCAGTACTACCGAATCGACTTGGATCATAGAAATTAGGTCATCGAGAACGTCATGGTTAACCAGGCTCTTTGCGATAAATTAATCTGCGAAGTTAAAGTATTATACTTTATATCTTATACAACATTGCCCATGGCACTATAACTTCTTGAGGGGAATCCCCTCCGTGTAAATATCTAGGTGAATCATATTTTTCATTTTTCTTAAACTGATGGTTGATCCGATAACCATGATCCGATACTATCAATATCATAGTTCGTACCGGAAGCTTTTCCAAAAAAGGTATCAATCTATTTCCAGTTTGGAATCTAATCTCTTCCATAAATTGACTATAGTCTTCTTTAGAAGTATGCACTTTATCATCAACATATGAGAACTTTATCATTTCCCTTATTATACCATCATTTTTACTAATATTATTATCCCCGATATTAAAATCGCCCTTTCTCTGGAGATATTCCTCAGGAGTAATAATATCACCCCTAAAGCCACTTTCCTTTAACCTAGCAAGCTGAGTCTCTGTATTAGTAGGAAGATTAGCATAAAGTAAACCTTCTTTAATGACCCGTAAATCTAAACTACTAAACAATTCAGGTTTAATCAAATTCCAAGTGTCTTGCCTCATTCCATCTAGGAGAATGCATGTATTTCCCTGATTATTAATCCTTTTAATCATTTCATGATACCTTTCCAATATTAATTCAGATAAATCTAGATCATCAACATATTGTACCTCTCTCTGCAGATATTCTGACGCTTGTTCATTTATCCTGAACAGATTAGTTTTACTAAAGTCATAGAAATCTTTCATATAATCATTTAATATCTCCTGTACTTTGTCAGATAGTGCATTAGTAGGTATTTTTCCCAGTAAATCTATACTTTTAGCTAAGTTAAACAATTTTGAGAGACTGTATTCCAAATGAGATAAATGCTCACGATATAAGTCATTCCAATCTTTTGTTGTTTCCGGTTTTTCCTTAGCTTCCAAGATAAATAGAGAAAAACGTAATTTCAGATAGCTTTTAGCCAATTCCAGATAAACCGCTACTTCATCATTAGCTATATTTACTAAAGCCTGTTCTAAACGCTCTATATATAAAGATATACTTTTTCCTGTTAAACCCTTTTCAGTTCTCTTAATCATAATTACAAGAACTTGACGAACAAGCTCATAAGATATAAATTCCTGTTCTAACACTCGAATCATATCTTCAAAATCAGACATAGGAATTATCTTAATTAATTGTTGAACTATATTATTGTTATTCATCTGCCTGTTAATATTATGCCTTATTCTAGCCTCAACATTTATATTGTCATCTTCACTAAGCCTTTCCCATACCTGATAAACTGTATTTTTATTAATATCGTTAAATAACTCCAGTGGAAAATTAATGATATCCCTAAAATCATCTAAACTGACATCATATTTATCATACCAGATAACAATCGCAATAAACAATGAAAATGCCTCTTCACCTAATTGGTCATAATATGGTAACAATTCGGGATAATACTCCTCAAGGTAGTTCTCAATTATTTGATCATTATTATTTTTATTATTATTTGTCTTTCTGCTATCATTAGCTATGATTTTAACATAACTATTTTTATCTAAAGATCGGTCTTCCTCAAGCCAATCATTAAATATCTGCTTCAACTGGTCAATAGCAAAACTCCTACCAACTAGATTTTCATATAATTGATCCAGATTCCTCTCATGCATTGAAATACTATCACCAAGGGCCTGATTAATCCTATTAATTATATTTCGATTTAAGATTTTATATATTTTCTCAATAATATCAGTATTAATCTCAGATAGGTTCAGTAAAGCAAACTCCAATAGTTCTCTAACAGGGCGAGCGAACCTCTTTTCACCAACAGCCTCCATATTACTTAAATAATTATCAATTTTTCCTCTATAATCACTATTATCTAAAGCCTTTAAATACTGGGCTATCCCCCGTGCAATTACACTATGGATTTCCTCTAATGATACATAATCAATCTGTTCACCTGGCTTAAAACCACAGGTACATAAAGGACTCCTATTCAGAGCCTCTCTATTCAATTTACTGCAACCCTGTCTTACTACACGAGTTACCATGCGTTGTACCTTGATCAGGTCATCCTTAACAGAGATCAATTCAATATCTGATAATCTACTTAAGACCTGATAGTCTTTTCTGTTTTCAATATTATTATATAGTTTAAATCTTTCTCCAGAAAGATTTTTCTGATGTTCTGTATAATATTCTTCTGTATAAAGCTGTTTTAAATACTCAAACCTATCAAGTACCCCTTCCAAAAAACCTTCAGTAAAAACAATAGCCTGGTCTTCTATACTCTCTAACAATTCCTTTTTTAGTTTTACGATTTCAGGGAAATTTCCTCTATCAGGAAATTGATCTGGGATTTGATTTAAATAGTTCCTCATATTAATTAATTTTTGATAACCTTCTTCCAGAAAACCTTTTATTAAATGGTAACGTTCCAAATAATTATCTATATTAGGTGTATTGCTATAGCTAGATGCAAATCTCTCTAAACCCTCTTCAGCAGAATAACTAACTTTGATTTCTTCAAATAAATCTCTTACTTTGTCTAGATTATTAATTAATTGTTGGTGATTAATATATTCAAGTCCTTCATCAAGGGTTAAGTTAGTCAATTTTACTTTAAGGTTATTTATTACATCCATCATCTCTCTCTTTAGTTCTGTTAAATAAGACCAAATATCCTGCTGTAAAGGCAGGGAAAAGGGTTGATCCTTAAATCTGGGTGGTAACAAACTACAATCCTTTAATATCAACTGAAAGTCTTCAGCAATGATTTCGCCATATCCCAGGTATTTAATTCGCGAAAATTTATATACATTCAACTGGCTTAAAGCAATCTTCTGTTTGTCAGAAAAAGCAGTAATATAACCACTGTAGAGTAAAGTAAATACCATCACTTTAAATTGTGGACGACTTAAGCCATAATTACCCTTTCTTAAGAATTTATATATTTGCTCTATATCGGTACGCTCATCACTTAGAGTAGAAAAAAATACTTTTAGTAGAGGATTTTTTCCTGGATTTACATTTAAGCGGATTTTCTGACCTCTATTATTAATTAATCCTAATGGATTTAGTACATCTTCAATTATTCTTGATAAGCCTTTAGCTCCTGCTATCTTTTTATCTATTTCACCCACCTCGAGGAAATTCTGGCAGAGCTTATTCAGCTGGCCATCATTAATAACAGACTGATATGGAGCTATTTTGACATGTTCAGGATAACGATTCTCTAATAAAATTCCTGTAATACGCTCAATTAATTTGTTAAAGGGAAGAATCCCAATCTCCTGAAGATCTATAATCTGCTCTCCATTACCATCAATAATATTACCATTAAAAAAGGACTGGCGAAATAAGCCAATAATATTTTTTCGGTCTTCCTGAAGCATACCCTCCAACTTTTCTCTGACAGCAAAAGCTGTCTCCCCATTTTTATCCTGATACTCTTCTAATAATAACTGTCTGGCCAGAACATTCTTTAATAAATCAATGCCATTTAATTTCTCCGGAATCCAAAAACAAAAGCTAGACCTTTCCTCAGCAGCCAATTCTGGGAATATAACATCTTTAATGTATTTTTTTTGTTCCTCTATCTCTAATGGATAGGCAAGAAAAATAGCAAAATCCCTAAAATCAGAATTACCATTATCTGAATTTATATTTACTAGCCTATCATTGAAGTAATCAATAGTCTTCATAGTAATATCATCCATAGGAATTAACAAAAAGTGACCTACTCTTTCAGTATTCTGCCAGTATACTGTCCTGATAGATTTAGGTTTATCAAGCAATTCGGCTAACGGTAGGTAATTCTCGTTAATCAAACTACCCACTTTTGTAAATATACGTTGTTCTTCGCTAAAAAAATTACTCTTAATATAATCAGTTTTCTGATCTATAATTAAATTTACATCAGCCTTAAGGTCAAGGAAATATATGTTCTCCATCGTACTATCACCTTGCTCTAAAACCAGATAAGCACCATGTCTATATAATCTCTTTAATAATTCATCTATATACTCGTAATTAACTGATGCATCAAGATCCGTAACAGGTTTAAGTAACATATGTGAAATATCACTTACATTATACCGTTTCTCTAAAGGTGAAACTGCTAGTAAGATTAGGATTTTGATTAATTTTAGACCAATGACCACTTCATCTTCAGTCAATATAGAAGATATCTCCTGTTCATAATACCGGTATGTTTTCTCATAGTATTGTCTAGTCTCCATAGTCTCCCTAAGCCTGTCTAAAAAATGGTCAAATATAATATCTGGATTAAGCATATTCTCTGCAGGTTCTTCAAGCATTCCTATTATATTACGAGAAGGATCTCCCTGTAATCTATAATGAATAAAGTCTATTATTCCCCTGTGTTGAGAAAATAGTGGTTTTAGATTATCCAATAATGTTATCGCACGTGGATTAACTGGATATAGGCTTAAAAAATCCTCTTTGCTAACTGACCAATCAGAAAAGGAATCCAGATAATGTTTATATATACTCATTACCTTTTCCTTAGCACCGGGTTTCAACTTTATCAATCTTTGGCTTACAATCTCCTGGATATGAGTACCTGTCAGATGAAAGCGTGCAGGATAACGGTCCTTGATCTTACCAAATACCTCTTGGGTAATTTCACCAGTCTTTTCGATGCCCTCCTGTAATGTAGCCATTATCCAGCAGTTCTCCCTTGCAGAAAACTCTCCTAAAAACTGTAAGAAACGTATATCCTCATTAAAGGTACGACCATCAGCTTTAGAACGCAAAAACTCAGATAATTCATCAATTAAGATGATAAGCCCTTGATAATCACTATCAGCCAAAAACCCACTTAAATTATTATAAAATTCCTTACGTTTATAATCTTCTTCATTAATAGATAATATATTATCTCCTATGTCATTATTATTCCTATTAACCTTATGAAGTTTATCATTACTCTCTGTATCAGTATTACCATCATAATAATTAACAGATTTATCATTATTATTTCTATTATGTGCTTTATTATCATATAAAGCATTTTGACCTTTATTTATTGAATCAATAATCTGTGTATTTACGATGTCTTCAAGATGTTCACGGCTACTGTGCTCTACCAGAGAAATATTGACCACTAGGTAATTTATATCATTAATTTTATTTTTGTAATCAACTAACATCTCTGAGATATTATCTTGAATTAGCAAGGGTTGCCAACTTTCCTGATGACTTAGCAAAAGACTAATCACAGTTAAAAGATGGGATTTACCAGAGCCATAATTACCTTCTAAAAAGAAACCCTTACCCTGTTCACTTATAATATTAGATAAAAAAGATTCCAGAACCTGTTTTACTTCATCTGTAAGTAAAAAACTCTCTGTCAAAAAACTCCTTAGCTCAGGATTTTCAATATCTCCCATCTGTATTACAGTTTTAACTGGTGGAACTTCAATCAGATCTCCTATCTGTGTCATTCTCTTTAACCCCCTTTGCTAACTTCCTAATAATACCCCATAGATTTTTTAATCCTGTTTCCTTAATAATTCCCTCAAAAAAGTCAATACCCTCTTGATGCATATTTAGACTCTTATAAATATATTCCAAAGTACTACGAATATAGTAATCGTTTGGGTCATCTTTAAATGCATCCTCTAAATAAGGTAGCGCCTTCTCAAACTGTTTACCCTTATAAAGATTCATTCCCAGACTTTTTATTATATAAATATTGGATGGATCCAGCAAAAGAGCCCTTTTATATACATCTTCAACCTCTTCATAATTACCTATATCCTGCAGCTTTTCTGCCAACAATGTCTGCAGATGTATATTTCTCTTATATTTATCCACCTTCAATAACTGCTTCAATTCACGTACAGCAGCATCAGCTGGTTTAGCTTTTAATTTCAGTTCTATCATTTCCTTAAAAGCAAATTGATCATCTGACTCTTCAGTTAAATAGTCATCCATTATATCAACAGCTTTATCTAGCTTATTCATTTTTTTATATATCTCAACTTCCATTTTTTTAAAACGTGTATTAGATGAATCCTCCTCAAGTTTTTTCTGGCAAATACTTAAAGCAAGTTCCAGTTGATCAGTATATATGTAGGCCCGTACTAAACACCATGCTAGATAGTCTGTCTGTTTTAGTTGATAGGCCTGTTTAAAAAATAATACTGCATCTTCATAATCCCGTTTCGCTAAGGCAATATTCCCTTTAACTGTTAGGGCATTATAATTCTGGGTATCCTCTTTCAATATCCCGTCAACCAAATCAGAGGCATCCCCCAGACGTTTCATCCTATAATATAGATCAGCTAAGCTATTTTTCAAAAAATTATTTTCAGGATATTTATCGATAGCCTCAAGAAGTATTTTCATGGCTTGCTCGTATTCTTTTTTATTCTTTAGTCCCATAACTTTTTGGACTAGATTTTTTACTTCAGTAAATTCGTTCATAATATTTACTCCTATAGTTAAATATAATAATTAACTTATCAATATAGATAAATTATACTATCAATTTACATTTATACACACTTATCAATAATTAAAATAAACCTCTACAAATATAATTATAAGGTACGGGTGAACAAATAGCAACTTCTAACTGTGTGTATAAGTTTTTCAAAGAAATTTTAAGTAATTTATAGCTATCTGATAATATATTTATCTATTTATTAATATTGAATAATTTTTGTATTTATTAGACTTTGACTTTCTTTGACCTTGTCGTTATAATAAAATTGTAATAAAAATTCTATGGAGGTGGTTTTCAATGTTTGATCTTATTCCTTTTAGACGTCGTAGAGGTGAAGAACTTACTGATTTTGAGGATTCCTTTAATTCTCTTTTCTCGAATTTCTTTAGTGATTTCAGGGATGCAAGCGGTTTTAGTTTTAAGGCGGATATCAAGGAGGAAGAGGATAAATATTGGATCGAAGCAGAATTACCAGGGCTAAATAAAGAAGACATCAATATCGAACTAAATGATGATAGACTTCTTATATCTGCTTCCAGAAACGAATTTGTCGAAGAAAATAATGACAATTATGTCTATCGTGAAAGAAACACCGGTAAATTTCAAAGGAGTTTCTACTTAGAAAACGTTAAAGAAGATCAAATAAATGCCGAATATAAAAATGGAATCCTCAAAATAGAACTTCCCAAAAAAGAATCTGGAATGAAACGCAAACGAGTAATCGATATTGACTGAATATGTGCCTTGTATAATTAAATGTACGAATAATTAAATACAAAATCACGAAAGAAGGGGTATTTACTCCCCTTCTTTTTATAGTTAATTCTTAGTTTATTTCTGATTAGATAAGATATCTATTTTAACTTCTCACTTAAAAGTTGTTCTATTTTTTCAGTAGCACCAAGCAATGGACTTACAGAATCATCATAATTCAATGTATCAATTAATAAAGAAATCAAAT
>JADQBV010000154.1 GCA_016278415.1 Halanaerobiales bacterium | reverse complement strand
TTTTTGTGGAATATTATGCTTGACTTTTAGAAAGTTTATTTATGCAAAGCTAGTGTCACAAAATATAAAAAGACTAAAATTTTATCCAGCACTTATCTAATTATCAGAACATCTATAACATTAAATTCATTTCACTTTAGCTAAACACTCATTTACCTTTCTGACCCCATCCAGAGCATCCCTGGCATATATATCAGCACCTATCTCATCGGCAAATTCTTGACTTGTTACCGCACCTCCTATAATTGTTTTACCACTATATTTTTTAGTATTCAAGAGTTTTATTACAGTAATCATCTCCTCAAGTGTTGTGGTCATTAAAGAACTAAGACCAACAAAATCAACACTCTTTTCAATTGCTGTCTCTACTATTAATTCACTATCGACATTTGCCCCTAAATCTATAATATCATAACCATGATTTAAGAAAATTGTCTTAACGATATTCTTCCCTATATCATGTATATCTCCTTTTACTGTTGCCAGTAATATAGTTGCTTTACTCTTATGTTCTTCCCCTGTTAACATCTTGCCTTTTAGAAAGTCAAAGGCCTTTTGCATCGTTTCAGCACTTTTTAATAGTTGTGGTAGAAAAAAAACACCACGGTCATAGAGATCCCCCACTTCCTGAATCGCAGGAATTAAAATTTTGTCTATAATATCCTGAGGGCTGTTATTATTCAGCGCTTCTTCCATTAGAGCAATAATATTGTTTCTATCTCCATTTAATACTGCCTCATTTATCTCCTCTAGTTTACTTTCCTTTTTATCTACACTTGTCTTTATTTCACTTTCAGCAACTGAGACAGTCTCATTATCCTTTATCCTATTCTTTTTCTTATTCTTATTTAGAGCATATTGCTTTAAAAAAGCCTCCCCATCCTTATCTCTATTTGTAATTAAATTAGCCGCCTTTATTTGCTTATGAATCCTTTTGTCAAAGGGATTCGCTATAGGTAGATCCAAACCATATCCCATAGCCATACTTAAAAACACTTCATTAATTAAATCTCTTTCTGGTAGTCCATGTGATATATTACTAGCACCAAGGGTTGTCTTAACACCCAACTCCTCTTTAACCTTTTTTAATGTCTCTAGGGTTATCATCACCTGCTCCTGGTCTGATCCTACTGTTAGAGTCAGGGTATCTATATAAATATTTTTCTTGTCGATTCCATATTTACCTGCCTCATCTACAATTCTCCTAGCAATATCCAATCTACCTTCTACTGTTTTAGGAATCCCTTTCTCATCAAGTGTTAGACCAATTACTGCTGCACCATATTTTTTTACCAAAGGAAAAATCCTATCCATAACTGCTTGTTCACCATTTACAGAATTAATTAGGGGTTTACCTATATACTCTTTTAAGCCTGCCTCTAATACATCCGGGTTACCAGAGTCTATTACCAATGGCTGGGAAATTTCTAATTGCAACTCATGAATTATCTGTTTCATTACTTCTTTTTTATCTATACCCGGAATTCCTATGTTAACATCAAGTAATTTAGCACCGGCCTTAAGCTGCTCTCTAGCAATTTTTCGTAAATAAGCCCAGTCATCCTTTTTCAAGGCCTCTTTTATATCTTTCCTTCCCGTAGGGTTCAATTTTTCTCCAATTATATAAACCGGACTAGTATCGCATAATCCAAGATATTCTCTATTTCCACTAAGATATAATTGTTCATTATCACATTTAATTGAATTCTTTTGGGGGAAATCATGTTTTTGAACTTCCTTTTTTACTGCCGAAACATAATCAGGAGAAGTACCACAACAGCCTCCAATTATTCGCACATTATACTCAAATAATTCCTTGATAAGTTTAATGAATTCATCCGGTGATTCAGGATAAGTAGTTTCTCCCTTTACACATAGAGGTAAACCAGCGTTAGGAAATACACTTAAAGGTAAATTACTGATCTTTGATATTTTACTCAAAATTGGTATCGCTTCTTGAAAACCTGCCACACAATTGACACCTATAATATCGGCTCCTAAACCCTCCAAAACAATAGCTACAACCTCAGGTGGTGTCCCTGTCAAAGTAGAACCATTTTCTGTATAGGTCATTTGGGCAATGATGGGTATATCAAATTGCTGTGCGGCAAGTAGTGCTGCCTTCATTTCTGCAAGATCACTCATAGTTTCAATTATAATTGCATCAGCGCCACTATCTACTAAATAAGACATTTGTTCTGCAAAAACCCCTCTGGCTTTTTCAATTGAGAGTTCTCCATAAGGTTTCATCAATTTGCCTGTAGGACCTACTGAGCCTGCAACAAAACAATCATCACCGGCAGCTTCCCGAGCTATGCTAACTGCCTTTTCATTTATTTCTTTGATTTTATCAGCTAAACCTAGTTTCTCTAATTTCAAGCGATTTCCACCAAAAGTATTTGTTTCAATCAAATCTGCACCTGATTCTATATATTGCTTGTGTATCTCCAAAAGGATATCTGAACCTTCCAAAGTAACAAGTTCTGGCGCTTTTGAAGTATTAACTAGATTTTGCATCATTGTGCCCATAGCTCCATCGCCAATTATGATAGAGTCTTTTATTCTGTCTAGAAATTCTCTACTACTCAAAATACTCACTCCTTTATTTAAAACTACTTCAGTAATATACCCCATACTGAAGATTTAAATTAGATAATATAGCTTTCTTAGCTATTAATTATCTCTTCATCAATTCAAATTCTCCCCAAATCCCTATATTATCATCCTTTATTATAAGTAAACCTATAATACCCTCTATGTCCTTTGCCCAATTTAAGGTTTCAGTTACATCTTCCTTCTTTATTACTCTATTAGCTATAGCAGTTGCAGCTGCATCTGCTAGCAATGTAGATTTACTTATTACTGTAACTACATCTGCCTTACCCATACTTAAAGAAGGACCCATCATTCCGGAAGAAGTACAAATACCTAGTGGCATTTGTTCTGACTTCACTTTAATAGCTAGTTTATCTTTAAATGGAGAATCTTTTCCAGCAAAGACCCCAATCTTACAATCTTCATTCAGCTTTACAAAAAGGTCACCACCATTTTCTACTATAACCTCATCGGTTCTTTTCAAAACCTCTACACCTATTTTTTCAGCAAAGAGACCAGCAACCGTTGCCATAGGTCCTACCCCTACAAGAGCGGAACTATTAACCATTTGTATAATCTCCTCTATTGTATCCACAGGTATTTTGATAGGGGCTAGACTTTCTTTAAAAAAAGGATTTTCATCAATATATTCATCTATCTTCCAACGTAAATTACGAACCATAGAAAAACACATATCTGATAACTGAATTGGTGCAAATATTAATAGATCAGTCTCTTTATAACATACACTAAATTTTTTCAACCTTTTACTAGCCTGCGCCCTATAAAAACGGGGTTCATACATAAATCTTCTCCTTTTTTATATACTTCTCTGTAATGTGAGATGTTTTATATCTTTCAATTTAAATTTCAACTAATCCACTTACTGCTTTTAAAAATAGCTAGTTTATTATAACATTCAAAATGTCTAAGCAGCTAATTATCAACTACCATTAACTCCAAGTGTAAGAGCATCAAATGCACAGGCCGTTAGACACATCCCACATAGTAGGCATTTATCATGCTCTACTATTAACTCCCAGTTTGTATTATCCATTTTTAAAGCACCTGACTTACAAAGCCCAGTACAAGCACCACAGAATACACAGTTTTCCTGATTATAAACAATACTTTCCTCAAGGGTCTGTACATCTACGCCTTCTTGTTTCAAATATTCTATACCTCTTTCTATATATTCTAATTCTGCTGCTTTCATATCCATTACCAATTTACCCTCTTCATCTGGGAGAATCTTAGCCTGAATAATACTAATAACAATATCAAAATGCTTAATCAAATCATAAATAATCGGCTTTTCAACATTATTAGGATGATAAACTAATTGTACCCTTTTACTATACATAACTATCAGCCTCTTTCCCGATATTTAGAGGTTTAAATCCGCGAGTTGTCGAAAGTTTTTGAGCTGGTTTTTCCAAGAAAAACTCACCCCTATTTATCCAAGACTTCAATTCATCAGCTATTTTCCTAGCTTTATTAAGACTGGACAATGGTGCTGTAGGAACATGGCGCCCATTATCAAGTATAATCTCTCCGGAACGTAACTTTTCGTAACTTACTCTGCCAAGGACAGGATTATCGCGTGAACCACCACTATAATCTATAATAAATACATATATATCCTTATCCCTAACCGCAGTATGACGAACCATCTCTTTATTAAGAATAGGGATGGGAATACCAATTCCTACATACATACTTACACCATAATTTGTTATAGTAGCAGCACGTATATATTCTGTACTCATTTCTTTTAAATCACCAATAACTGCTAGAGTACCAGCACCACCTACAGGAATTCCATTATCAGTCCTCTCTCGCATTGGATTATGCTGAGTGCCTTCCCAGGCTATATAGCCCTGGGCTCCCCCTAGAAATATCCTACTTCCAACACCAATAGTTTTATAATAGGGGTCATTTAATAAAGGGCTGAGTTGACCAGCACTACTATAGCTGGCATTACCATAGTTACCATAAAGTGGACCCATATATGTATAAATAATTTTATTTGAAGAATTTACAGCAACCCAGTAGTTTTGATAACAATTTCTGGGGTTAAACATATATGCCTGGTTTAAATCATCCAAAGTTATATAAGTATCTAATTCTTTGCGAGGATAACAATCAGTACCTTTAGAAGTAGCTCGTAAGTGTACCTCTTCACCATTTAGAAGATCTTCTATTACATGGGCTCCCCCATATTCGGCACCCCTCTTCTCAGATTCTTCTGTAGCACCGATATATGCATCAACCGCTGCAATACCAGCATAAGCAAGGACATCATTTAGGTATACCCTGCCCATTCTAATGGGTGGATCAGCGTGGCCAAAGTTCAAGAAAGCCCCCGTAGAACACATAGCCCCAAAAGTGGCTGTAGTGACAACATCAACCTCTTCCAAAGCCTTATCTTCTCCATGCTCATCAACGAAATCAGACATCTCTTCTGCAGTAAGTACTAATGCCTCACCCTTTTCAATTTTACTATTAATCTCTTCAAAGCTTTTCTCTCTACTCATCCCCTCAACTCCTAATTATTTTATACTTATATATATGAACTAAGTCTCTTTTACATAAACAATAATATAATGTTTAACTATGAAATATCTTGCTTATGGGAAAAATGATATTCTTGGTAAAAAAAATCCTCTTCTTGAAGAAGAGGTGTATATCTGATCTCATCTCCCAGAACAATTGTCCTGCTGGAATTAGCACCGTGCTTTATGCCGGTTGCTGGGCTTCATAGGGCCAGTCCCTCAGCCTTCTCTTGATAAGGTTTTATATAATTAAAAATGCTATAATTAAATTATCATAATTATAGCATAGTTATACACTTAAGTCAATGTCATTTGCTATTTTTAAACTAAGCTAGCACCTGTTCAATAAACTTTTAGTATTTTTAAACTGAAGGAATCTGTCAGTGCAGACCATTTTTATTGTTATTTTTATGAAAGTATTTCATCCAAATCAACATCTTTTACCTGGTCATACCTATAATGAGCTTTACCCACTCTTTCCTCAGGACCAATGCCTATAGCAGTCATACCTGCAGCTAAAGCAGCTTTTATACCTGCTTCCGCATCTTCAAAGACAGCACAGGATACTGGTTCTACCCCCATTTTTTCTGCTGTATGTAAAAACAAATCTGGTGCTGGTTTGGTATTTTCTACACTAAAGCCATCAGATATAGTTTCAAACATATCTGTGATTTTAAGATTTTCAATTACTGGTTTAGCATTTTTACTAGCAGATCCAACTGCTAATTTGTAATCTTTACTTTTTAACTCATCTAATATCTCTTTAGCCCCTGGCAACATATCTTCTGGGGTAATAGTATCTATATATTCTTGGTAATAACTATTCTTTCTGGACATCATTTCTTCAACTTTATCTTCTGAGAACTCTCTACCATTTAAGATGATTTCTAAAGACTTTCTACGGGAAACGCCACGAAGCCTTTCATTAACCTGACGGTCAAAAGGTATTCCTTCTTCCTCAGCAAGACGTTTCCAAGCCAAAAAATGAAACTCAGCCGTATCTGTAATAACCCCATCAAGATCAAAAATAAATGCTTTATATTCTTTACTCACAAATATCATCTCCTTATATTGCTTGGTATTCTGTCTCTGTATATTTTAATATATCATAAATCTTATAGTAATTACAACTATTAATATAGTATGAATCTTTTCAGTTACTTCTCCTATTGAATCAAGTTCATAATAACAGAAACTGCCTTCTTCATTTGTTGATAATTTACATTAGCTACACTTAATCTGAGTATTTTAGCCAAATAAATCATCCTTATATTTATTTATAGCCTGATTTAAACAGGACTCAAAGTCATCATATGGAATTACATCTTTATCTAGTTCTGATCCTGATAGGTCTATAATTCCATTCTCAAGTACAGTAGTCTTGGCTTTGCCTATTAAGTAATATCCGCTCCCTGGTACAGCATATACAATTTCGTTTTCCTTTAAATCATAGTATGCTCGAACGGCTGTAGCTTTAGAACAATTAAATTCTGCACATAGTTCCCGAATAGAAGGCATTTTTTCCCCCGGCTTAATACTTCCTTTATCTATTTGATTTGTTATGTAGTCTATTATTTTCTCATATTTCATTTATCATACACCTTTCAGTGTTAGCCCTTTGTTATACGAGTATCAGCCATCATTATCTTCAGTCCATATTTCTAACAATAACGAAATAAATAATTCTTCTCGTTATTTCACCTAACGTACATCCCGCAGGTTTACGAAGTCCATCTGACCTAGATAGCACTTGTCTTAGTCTGGTGGAATTTGGTTCAGCGTAGCGAAACCGTAAACCATGCTGTTATCTGATGTAACCGATCTAACCCGCACATATATATATTTACTAATAATTTTTTAAATAATCCATCCACTCATTTATAAGTTGCTCTCCACTTTTCTCATAAAACTCTATAAAACTATTATATTCATTATACTTATCCTGAAAGAAAAATTGTTTAAATAAATCAAGTCCATATGCATCGACTAAATATTTAACAAAAGATGCTCCCAGAAAATAGGCATTTTTATTTTTGCGGAAGTTATTTCCTAACATTTTTATCTCATAATTATTGTTTTCTAATATATTTTTGCTAAGCCTATCAAAATCTCTTCCACTCATATCTAAAAAGGTTGCTAAACCTTCATCTATTAAATCTGAATCAATATGATTACCCTCATTTAATTTTGCTAAAATACAATGAGTTAATTCATGACCTTTACTCGCATTATACAAAGTAAATATCTCACCTTTCTTGGACATTGCAAATCCTAATGTTAATGAATATTCCTTGCCATGTTCTTGACTATTAAAGACATAAAACCTTATTGGTTTATCGTCCCATTTAATTCCTAAGTAATTAGTAATATAATTAAAAGCCTTTACTCTTTGTCTTGTCCAATTTTCTAAATTGTCGTATATAACGCTATTATCTGGATAATATACTTCAATATTTTCTAATCTATATTTGTTCCATTCTTTTCTGGGAGTATAAATAAATCTATAGTCTTTAACCTCAAAAGAATCAACTATATTCTCAACCAAATCCTCAATATCTTTAAATTCTCCTGTCTTACACCTAAACTCCAGAATAAATATAGAAGAATCTTTTTTAAACTCATAAGTAATATATCTAACTCCTTTGTAATCTACTATAATTTCGTAACCATTATAACCACTAATATATATTTCATTTTTGATCGGTGATAAATTATACTCTTCTTTTAACTTTTTAATATTCTTATTAATTAAGTCATCAAAATCATTATAGTTAAACATTATAAACATACCTTTATTAGTGATATTATGATTAATACTAATTTCTAGTTCAAGTAAACTATTATTAGAACCAAACTTTACTAAACTATTGGAATAGAAATCACTATTAACAATGGGTTCTTGCCAACCTGCTGGATAATTAATAACTCAAACTTCGCACTTGCGAAAGCACCTTTGCACCTTGAAATATCAATA
>JADQBV010000403.1 GCA_016278415.1 Halanaerobiales bacterium | reverse complement strand
CTTGATGACCAACTTCTATAACTGCAAGCTCAGTAACAATTAAATCAACCTGTTCCCTTGCAGTCAAAGGTAGTGTGCACTCTTTTAAAATTTTGGATTTACCTTTTTTTGTTAAATGTTGTGTTGCTACAATTACTTTTTTAGCACCAACTGTTAGATCCATTGCCCCACCCATTCCAGGAACCATCTTACCAGGAATCATCCAGTTGGCCAAATTACCATGTTGGTCCACCTGTAGTGCGCCTAATACAGTTGCATCAAGATGTCCTCCCCGGATTATCGTGAAAGAAGTAACACTATCGAAAAATGCCCCTTCCTTTTTAATAGTAACCGGTTGTCCTCCCGCATTAGTAAGATCTTTATCCTCTTGCTCTTCAGTTGGTGCAGGGCCCAAACCTACAAAGCCATTTTCTGAATGTAGTATTATCTTAATATCATTATCTATATAATCAGCTACCATTGTAGGCATACCTATCCCCAGATTTACCAGATCTCCATCCTTAAATATCTTAGCTACGCGCCGAGCAATTTTTTCCCTTGCCTTCAAATCATTCACCTCTTTCAACTATAGTAGAACAACCCTGACCTCCACCTATGCATAATGTTGCTAAGCCATACCTAAGATCTCTTCTTTTCATCTCATGAAGGAGAGTAACTAATATTCTGGTACCACTGGCACCTATAGGATGACCCAAAGCGATAGCTCCACCATTTACATTTACTATATCAGGGTTTAAATTCAATTCTCTCAGAACAGCTATAGATTGTGCTGAAAAAGCCTCATTAGCCTCCACAAGCTCAATATCTTTTATGCTAAGACCGGCCTTTCTTAAAGCCTTATTAGTAGCTGGAATTGGTCCTGTTCCCATTATCTTAGGATCAACACCTGCTGATGCATAAGATTTTATTTTCGCCAAAGGAGTAATACCTAGTTCCTTAGCCTTTTCTCCAGCCATTAACAAAATAGCGGCTGCACCATCATTTATTCCTGAAGCATTTCCAGCTGTAACAGTACCTTCTTTTTTAAAAACCGTTCTAAGCTTTGCTAATTTATCAACTGTAGTACCAGCACGTGGATATTCATCAGTACTAAAATGAATAGGATCTTTCCGTCTCTGAGGTACCTCTACAGTTACTATCTCATCCTTAAAAAGTCCTTTATTAATTGCTCTTTCCGCTTTTTGCTGACTTAGAGCAGCAAACTCATCCTGCTCTTCACGAGTAATACCCCATTTCTCAGCAATATTTTCAGCTGTAACTCCCATGTGGTAATCTTCAAATGCCTCCCATAAGCCATCTTTAATCATCAAATCTATAAGTTCACTATCCCCCATTTTTTTACCCCAACGTATATTTTCACTAAGATAACCAGCCTGGCTCATGCTCTCCATTCCACCTGCAACTATAATATCAGCATCACCAATCATTATTGATTGTGCTGCTAAATTTACGGACTTCAGACCAGAACCACAAACCTTATTAATAGTAACAGCTGGTATCTGGTAAGGCAAACCTGCTTTTACAGCAGCCTGCCGTGCAGGGTTTTGACCAAGCCCACCTTGCAAGACATTACCCATAATTACTTCATCAATCTTATCAGCATCAATACCATCTCTTTTTAGAGATTCTTTAATAACAATAGCCCCCAACTCAGTTGCTTCAATATCCTTCAAAGCGCCTCCAAATACACCAATCGCCGTCCTCACTGCACTAACAATTACAACTTCTCTCATAAGATCACTTCCTTTTTTATAAAATATCTCTTACAAAAAATGAACAACATAGTCAACAAAAATACCTGGTGTCATTATATAATTGGGATCAAGCTTCCCTGTTGGAACAACTTCTTCTGCTTCAACTATTACAATATCAGCTGCTGTAGCCATAACCTGATTAAAATTCCGGGCAGATTCTCTAAATACTAGATTGCCAGCATGATCTGCTTTCCATGCCTTAATTAAAGCAATATCAGCACCTAGAGGTAATTCTAATAAGTATTCAATCCCATTAATCAGTTTACTCTCTTTACCTTCTTCCACCACTGTCCCAACACCTGTAGGAGTATAAAAACCACCAAGACCTGCTCCATAACAGCGTATTTTTTCAGCAAGTGTACCCTGTGGAATAAGTTCAACTTCTATTTCCTTCTCATTCATTTGTCTCCCTGTTTCTCGATTAAGACCGATATGTGATGCAATTACCTTTTTTACTCTTTTTTCTACAACCAAACTGCCGAATTTCCTATCAGTAAAGCCTGTGTCATTAGCAATTAAGGTTATATTCCTAATATTTTCTGCTAACAAAATATCTATTAAGTTAAGGGGAGCACCACATTCCATAAAGCCACCAAACATAATAGTTTGATCATCTGCCAAATAGTTTTTAACTTGACCTGGATTAATAATCTTGCCCATCAGATCCCTCCTTTTTATATCTCATTGCTCGCTTATATATTTCCAAATTATGGGCCTTCTCCATAACCATCGAGACAGTCATAGCAAAATTATCAGACGTTTTCCATTAACTAATTTGAAGAAGAACCGCAAATAATTACTTAGCTATAAACTTGGCTTTTCTTTTTTGCAAAAAGGCTTTCATACCTTCTTTTTGATCCTGGCTATCAAAACATTCAGCAAACAATTGGGCCACTTGTTTCATTAATTCTTGCTTATTATTATTTATAGTATAATTAATAGCTTGTTTAGTTTTTCTCACTGCCAGGGGTCCCTTTTTAATTATATTTAAAGCCAACTCTCTAGATTTATCTAATAATTCATCTCTAACTACAACCTCATATACAAGACCTATGTCAAGTGCTTCTTTAGCATTAATTATTTTCCCAGTAAACAATAATTCTTTGGCTTTTACCTCACCTAGAATCCTTGTTAATCTATAAATACCTCCAAATCCTGCAATTATTCCTAGAGTAACTTCTGGTTGCCCAAATTTAGCATTTTCAGAGGCAATCCTTATATCACAAGCCAAAGCTAATTCGTTTCCTCCTCCAAAGGCATATCCATTAATTGCTGCAATCACAATAAGTCTACTATTTTCAATAATATTAAACACCTTCTGTCCAAGTTCTGAAAATTCCATAGCAGAAGACGGCGACATTTCTATCATTTTTGCTATATCAGCACCAGCTACAAAGGCCTTACCCCTTCCTGTGATAATCACGACAAATATATCTTCATCTTCTTCAAGCATATAAAATATTTCCAATAATTCTTCTAATACCTGTCTATCTAAAGAATTAAGTTTTTCAGCTCGATCAATACTAAGAATTGCAAAATTGCCTGCTTTTTCTAGACTTACATTACTCATATTCTACTATTAGACCCCCAATCCACCTTATGTTTTCATTTTATTATTCAACTTATATTTGTTAAGAAAAACTTGATTAATTTTTTTATTATTTATATGAGTAAAAACCTTTACCGGATTTCCTTCCCAATTCTCCAGCACGTACCTTCTTTCGCAATAAAGGACAAGCCCTGTACTTAGAGTCACTAAATTCCCTATAAAGTGTTTCCATGATTGCAAGACAGATATCCAAACCTATCAAATCTGCTAATGCTAAAGGCCCTAATGGATGATTAGCACCACATTTCATCGCAGTGTCTATATCTTCTCTTTTAGCAACACCTTCATATAGAAGATAAATAGCTTCATTAATCATCGGTATTAACAATCTATTTACAATAAACCCTGGATTTTCCTCAACCTCTACAACTTCTTTACCTGTAGATAATATTATATCCCTAGTGAGTTGAAATGTTTTTTCTGAGGTTGTAGCCGCTTTTATTAGTTCTACTAAATTCATAACAGGTACTGGATTAAAAAAATGCACACCTATTACCTTATCCATTCTTTGAAGACTAGAGGCTATTTCGCTTATGCTTAAAGCTGAAGTATTACTAGCTAATATTGTATCTGTTTTACAGAGTTCATCTAATTTTTGAAACATGTTCTTTTTTAACCCTAAATCCTCAGAAACGGCCTCAATAATTAAATCGGCCTCTGCTAGCTTTGATAGCTCTGTTGTACAATCTAATCTATCCATGATCTTTGTCTTATCTTCCTCTGTTATTTTTTCTTTACTGATTAAGTATTCGAGGTTATTTTCTATTTTCTTTACTGCATCTTCAAGATATACTACTTTTATATCATTTAAGATAACATCAAAACCAGCGTTTGCAAAAGTCTGGGCAATTCCACTTCCCATGGTACCTGCTCCTACAATTCCTACCTGCAATTCTATTCCTCCTCACCACTAAATTACACCCATCTTTCTCTAATTTGAAGAAATAATCTCTCTGAAATAAACAGAGAGATTATTTTTTTATCCTTAAACTTTGATTACGATAATTTATCAAATTTTTTTAGAAAGTTTAATTACGACTTAATACTTTCCTCTGACCTATACTCAGTTGGGTCATCAAAATCACCTTTATGCCAAACTGCATAACCAGTAAACCCATATATTACAGCAATTATTGGAACAAAAAGAGCCAAGAATACATATGGGAAATATTGTACCGTAGGAACACCTAATGCCCCAGTAAAGAATACACCACATAAGCCCCAGGGAACTAGAGGTGAAAATACAGTTCCGGCATCCTCTAATGTCCTTGATAAAACCCTAGGAGATATTTGCTTCTTCTTAAATTCAGGTATTACCATCCTACCTGTAATTATAATAGCCATATACTGACTAGCTGTAGCTAGATTGAGACCAATTGCTGAAACCACTGTAGTTGTTATTAAGCCACCATCTGTTTTTATTAAAGACTTGAATTTGCTTAGAAAAACCTCTAACATCCTTGTTTTTTCTAATATACCACCAAGTCCAACACCAATAAAACCTAGAGAAACAGTCCACATCATACTCTGCAGACCACCACGAGTCAATATTTGGTCAACTTCTGCAACTCCAGTATTACCTGTATATCCATAGTTCATCACATTAGTTATATCAGTAAGGTTTGAACCTTGGAAGATCATTGCTAATAGTCCAGCAACTAATGAAGCAACAATCATTGTAGGTAATGATGCAACCTTTTTAATAGCCATAATTATTACGAGCAAAGGTGGAATTAACATTATTGGATTTATTACAAAATTTGCTTTTAATGTATTAGTAATTAGATCAACTTGAGAAGAGTCAGCAGTTCCATTTACAAAAAATAAACCAAGTAACCAATATGCTATCAGTGCAAGAATAAATGCAGGGATAGTTGTATACATCATACTTTTAATATGATCAAAAAGATCTGCTTCCCCCACTGCAGAAGCAAGATTAGTAGAATCTGATAATGGTGACATCTTATCACCAAGTATCGCACCACTAATTACTGCTCCAGCTGTCATAGCAGCAGGTACACCTAAACCAGCACCAATTCCCATCATAGCAACTCCTACAGTACCACCTGAAGTATATGAACTACCTGTAGACATGGAAGCTAGAGAAACGGTAATTGCCGCGGCTACCAAGAAATACGATGGAGATATAATCAATAGACCATAATAGATAATTGTTTGAATAGTACCAGAGGCTACCCAGGTACCAATAACTACACCGATTATCATTAAAATTAACATAGGCAGCATAGCTAAATTAGCCCCATATAACATAGCATCCTGAATTTCACTCCAGGTATAGCCATATTTCATAGCTACAATTGCTGCTACAACAATTGTTAATAACAGTGTTACATGTACAGGAATCCCTAACCATAAAACTGAAATTGCCATACCAACAGCTAGAAATAGCAGTACAAATACTACACCACCAAAGCCGGGTACTTTCTCATTTACCTGTTCCATATTACTCATAATCTCTTCCCCCTTATTAGTTTTGAAAAACTTTTAAAACCAAATCACAAAGTATTTTATAATTAATAGTACACCCCCTATTTTAAATATTTCTAAGATTAAGCATTATACCAATACATTTATCAAAAAATCATATATAATCCTAGCTGTTTTAACTACTGAATCCAGGTTAACATATTCATCAGCACTATGGTAGTTTTCACCTGAAGGTCCAAGTACATATGTAGGTATTTTAATTCTAGATCCCAGGTAATTAAAATCACCAACACTGGAGAAATATGCTATATTTGCTTCAGCATCAGTAGCATTTAAGATACTCTCTTTAATTGCTCTAGTATATGGATTACTTTCAGAAACAACATAAGGTTGGAATCCTGCATTATCCTTATGTGGTGCATCTCTGAAAGATATTGTTGCTTTTCCTATTATATCAGCTCTTGCAATCGCTTCTTCAACTTCCTGTCTCAGATACTTTCTATCTTCACCAATAGTCACATGTCGAAATACAGAAAAAGACGCTTTATCAGGTACAGAAAGTGGGTCCCCTCCACCCTCAACATCAATAATACAAATAGATCCATTCCCTAGTTTCGGATGTGGCTTGAGCTCTGATTTTTCAAGTTCTATTATAACTTTTGCGGCCTCAGTAATTGCATTAATACCCTTCTCCGGATTTGCTCCATGTGCTGATTTACCCTTAAAGTCAACAGTATATTTCCAGCCTCCCCTAGCTCCCAAACATAAACAGGGGAATTTTTCGCAAGCAAAAGCGGCACTAGGTTCTGGTACAATTGCTACATCAGTATTTTCATAATAACCATCTATAATCAAGGCATCTGTTCCTAATCCATATGGCCCTTCTTCATCACACACTAGGCTATAAAGTATTTCACCATTATAATTTTTTACCGTATTATTAAAAGCTTCAACAGCAAGCATTATCGCTGCAGAACCTCCTTTCATATCTAATGTTCCTAGTCCATACATTTTATTATTTTCCACCTCTGCACCAAGAGGGTCTCGAGTCCACCCTTCACAAATATTTACTGTATCAAGATGGCCATTTAAGACTACAGTCGGACCTTCATCCTGCCCAATCAATTTACCAACAATATTTTTCCCTTTAAAATCAGTAATTTTTTTCTCATAAAATGTGTGGTAACTAATTGGCAAATTTCTATCCACAAACCAATTGAAAGCATATTCCATTATCTCATCTTCATTAAAATAAGGACTATGTATTTTAACGAGATCTGATAATAACTCTGTTACATTTTCCAAATTAATCAATTTGTTTAAGTCTTCTTTCATAAAACCCCTCCTAATTATTGATACATTCAAGTCTATAAACTATATTAACTTTTTATTTGATAAATAATTATTAATATAGGTTGTCTGTTATTAATATATGACTAATTATCCAAAAATTTATATCATTTTGTCAATTTAAAAGGAATATACACCACAAATTTAATTATATTATCAATACTTATAAAAGTAAGACTCTATACTCTTATAATTTGTTTTTTATACCATATTATGATTGTATTAATTATTTTCTTTTTTCAGTTACTATTTTGTTTTTATTTATAATATATACTTATGCAATAATCTAGATATTAAGAAGCATGCTTTTTAATTCAGAAAATTGCGAATATATTTATGAGGATTTATTTCCACTTTACAACTCCTCCTGTTACTTGCCCAGACGGTACTAAACAATATATAGTAAAAAGAAGATAGCCCTATGTGGTAGGATAGTTGTTATTTTGTTGATAATAATATAATTTTTCAAATTACCTTAGTTAAAGTTTCCATTACCTTTTTGATAATTCTCACATGCTTGAACTTTAACTTCTTTACTTTAATTTAGGTTTTCTGCTCATTAAAAAATACCTCCAGGTAGGCTGTCTATTTTAATTAATTAGACTGTCTACTTTGGAAGTATCATATCACGCTGAAGGAGTTTCTCATTATTTATCATAAAATTCATATTCAATTTAGGGTTGCCAGCTTTAAACCTCTATCCATGTTACTTCATTAACTTCATCCAATTCTACCAGCCAGGTATTTAATTCTGTCATAGTTTCACTTTTTATATCAAGCTTACAATCAATTATTAGTTCATTAGTCGCTTTATCTCTATAGGTTTTTATGGTCTCTAGATCACAATCTTTATTCTGTAATTTATTATACAGAACTTTATATAGCTCTTTTTGCTTACTATCCATCTTACAGATTAACTGCTGTGTTACTACTTTTGTCTTTCCATATTCTATACTTGAAAAGAAAA
>JADQBV010000381.1 GCA_016278415.1 Halanaerobiales bacterium | reverse complement strand
ACAAGAGATTGTATCTGGAGCAAGAGAACTGGCAGATATGGCAGATGAGTTGTCAGCAGAAGTTTCTAAATTTAAGTTATAGAATTCAAAAGAGATGAAGTAGATTATAGAAAGAAGGTGTTCCAGTGGAATCAGAATATTTTAATCCAATAATTGAAGCAGTTAGGACGGTCGGTTGTAATTTTTTGAGCCAGGATATAAAAAGTGGGGAACCGTTTATTAAAAGTACAACTCAAGATCTAGATAACTTAATAATAAATATCGGTATAACTGGTGATCTTAAGGGTCAATGTATTTTTTCATTTGATGAAAGAACAATTAAAGAAGTGGTAGGAGCTATGATGGGTGGTATGGTAATAGAAAAAATTGATGATATGGCTAAAAGCGCTATTTCCGAATTTGGAAATATGGTAATGGGTAATGCAGCTACAAATTTTACAAATTTTGATAAACATATAAATATAAGCTCCCCAATAACTATTGAAGGGAATATGTCTGTATCTAGTCAAATAGAGTTTATAGGCTTACCCTTTTGTATAGAAAGAGATAATAGTTTTGAAATATATTTAACCGTAGAAGAAGGTCAGTGAAGGTTTTAGGTAGTAAGTCAGCAAGCAGTTGTTAAATATTTTTAAGTAAAAATATGGTCCAAAATGTGATCTCTAAGTAAGAAAGATACAGATAGCAGTTATACAGGAGATTATGTTTGGAGCAAAGCTGGTATTCCAGATAATAAATTATAATAATCACCTCTAATTTAGGAAATAATAAAAAAGAGGTGATTATTATGTTAAAAGATAGATTAATGACTGGTGCTATAATCGGTATTCTTGCAAATTTTGTTAAACTGATTTCCAACTACATAATGTATCTTCTAGGTATGACAGACGTAGTTTTTTGGCAAATAGCCGCATCTCGGTTTCTAGTAAAAGAAGACCTGCAGAGACCTGTTGCATATTTCATTGGGGCAATAGCAGACCTTACTGTAACATCTGTTTTAGGGGTTGTATTTGTAATAATTCTATATTTTTCTGGTAAAGACTATATCTGGCTTAAAGGAATAGGCTTTACATTGACTGTTTGGGTAGGGCTTTTTGGAACACTTTTGGCACAAGAAGTACAAACAAAGATTCCTCAAGAACTCCTTGGAATTGTAGTTACTATAATTGCCCATTTGGTTTATGGTCTAGGTTTTGCTTTATTTGCTTCCTGGCTATATCATGAAGAAAATTATGAGTGAATCAACCCCACCCAAATCACAAAGGACTTTTCGGGTGGGGCTTTCATAAAGACCCTACATTATTATCGATAAATCATAAGAGGATCTCCTTAAACACTTCAGCTGCTGCACCAATGACAGTTTGGTCATCTTTAAAAGAATCATGAATGAATTTGATTTTAGTATCACTAGAAAAACAATGTTTTTCAGTAGCCCTTTGTAGCAAATCTATTGTGAATGGAGATGTAAGGAAACTATTACCACTTAATACGATTATTTCAGGTTGAAATAAGTTGTAAATATGTGAAACACCAATGCCTAGATACTCAATAGCCTCATTTACTATTCTAACTGCTATAGTATCCCCATCTTTTGCAAGCTCTACTAGCTTATTAATACTAATATCCTTAGAGACTATTTTATCTTGAGAAGAGAGGTATTTTGAGACTAGATATTTTTCAGAGATTATAGCCTCGAGGCAGCCATCTTTTCCGCAGACACACCTGGGTCCATTAGGTAAGATTGTACAATGTCCTAATTCACCTGCTCCATTACTCTGTCCTCTTAATAGACCCAACTTAGGCAATATTGTGCCAAAACCAATTCCAGTTCCAAAGAAAATATAAGCAAGGGTTTCAATATTTTTACTTTGCCCAAACCATTTTTCCCCGATAGTCATGAAGTTAACATTGTTATCAACTATAATGGGTATTGTTAACTTGTCATCAAAGAAATTCTTAACAGAGACATTTTTCCATCCCAGGCTTGGTGAAAATCTTACTAATTTTTTGTTTAAATCAATTAATCCAGGAAAGGATAAGCCTACTCCTATGACATTTACGCCTTTTTTTTCTAATATTTGGCTTTGATCCTGGACAAAGTCCAGAATTAATTGAAAAGCCTCTTCAGGAATGGTCGTTTTCTTAGAATATACTTTAATAAGGTGAGGCTCACCTGCCAGTCCAATAATCCCAAATTTGATAAATTCAGCGCCGACTTCTACTCCAATGGCTACATAGGATTTATTTCTTAAAGACAACAAAATAGGTGGACGTCCTGCCCCAGTTTGAACAGAACTCTGGGAAACCTCTTCGATATACTGTGCTTCTATAAGTTCTCTACTAAGGGCTGTAATTGCTGATGGCGTAAGACCCGTTAATGAAGACAAGTCACTCCTGGATAAGGGACCTTGTTGTAATAGAGAGATTAAAATATTACGTATGTTATTGTTTTTTAAATCAGAATAATTTTTTATTTTCATAAAATCACCAATTAGTTTAGATTTTTGTTGTTATTATTATAGAACACTTCAACAAGAAATGTCAATTTCCTTTGCGAAATTAAGGAAGGAACAAAGTAAGGTATAATAAGTTACAATAAGAAGGTTGTGAAACTCATTAAATGACTAAGGAAAAGCTACCATTGGGACTTGCAATATATACGAAAAAGTATTAAGAAAATTTACTTGACATTTATAAAAAAATATTTTACAATATAATTAATTCACACGATGAATTAATTATATTGAGGAGGAATAAAATGAAAAAAGTATTGGTTTTGACAATGGTAGTTTTTCTTATTTTAGGGACATCTTTGGTATTTGCAGAGCAGAGTTGGCCAGATTTAAGTGGAGAAGAAATTATGATTACAGGGGTTTGGACAGGTAATGACCAGGCCAATTTCGAGGCAACACTTGCTAGATTTACAGAAAAGACAGGTGCTAAAGCAACTTATACCCCTGCTGGAGAGAATATAGCAACTGTAATTGGGACTCAACTTGAAGGTGGAAATCCCCCCAATTTAGCGATGCTGCCACAGCCAGGATTGCTTAAAGAATTCGCATTAAGAGGGGCTTTAGTATCTATTGAAGACATAGCTGGTGAAGCGGTTGATGAGAATTATGCACCAGTATGGAGAGAACTAGGTAGTTTTGATGGTACTCTTTATGGTGTTTGGTTCAAAGCCGCTAACAAATCGGTTATGTGGTATAATACAAATATTTTTGGTGATGTGGGGGTAAGCGAACCTGCTAGCTGGGATGAATTAATGGAAACTGCAGATCTCCTTTATGCATATGGATATACTCCTTTCTCACTTGGTGGTGCATCATCATGGACACTTACTGATTGGTTTGAGAATATCTACTTAAGGGTAGCAGGACCTGAAATGTATGATAAACTAATTGCCCATGAGATTTCATGGACAGATGAAACAGTCAAAGAGGCATTTACAGTACTTAAGGAAGTATTTGGTCGTACTGAATGGTTAGCAGGAGGGGTACAGGGTTCTCTGGAAGCAAATCACCCTGAAGGTATTATTAGACCTTTCGTAGATGAACCTAAAGCTGTTATTGCTTATGGTGCAGACTTTTCAGCAGGTGCGATTCTTAATGAAACAAATTCCGTATTAGGTAAAGATGCAACATTCTTTAACTTCCCTGCTATTAACGATTCTCCTGTTTCAGTAATTGGTGGAGGAGATGTTGCCGTTACATTTACAGATGACCTGGCAACACAAACATTAATTAAATTCTTAGCTACTCCTGAAGCTGCAGAAATATGGGCAGTAAAAGGTGGTTTCACTTCACCAAATAAGGGTGTAAATGCTGATGTTTATCCTTCAGATATATTAAGGCGTTCAGCAGATTCATTAAAGAATGCTGCCTGGTTCCGTTTTGATCTTTCTGATTTAGTACCATCTGAATTTGGTTCTACTGCAGGTACTGGTATGAGATATTGGTTACAAGAGTTTATTCGTAACTCTGATGTAGATAAAATTACTGAAGAATTAGAATCAGATGCAGTAAAAGCATATTAGTAATGCAATAGACAAATTAGGAGTACGATATATATGAAGATAAATAGTAATATAAACAGTACGGCGGCCAAAAGCCGCCGTACTAACAAAAAGCTTTTACCACTAACTATATTTCTTTTACCAACAATTATAATTTTGATATTATTTGCGGTCTACCCTATTATTTATACAATTATTAGAAGTTTTTATGGTACTACAGGGGACTTTATAGGTCTGGGCAATTATCAACGTATACTTAATGAACCACGAATGCTTGTAGCATTGCGTAATAATGCAATATGGGTAGCCATTGTTCCTATCACTATAACATTCCTGGGTTTAGTCTTAGCAGTTTTAACTCAAAAAATAAAGTGGTCAGCTGCTTTTAAAGTAATTCTCTTTATGCCCCTGGTTGTTTCTGGATTAGCGGCTGGTGTTACATTCAGGTTTATGTATGCAAGTGATCCAGGTATTGGTTTTATAAATGCTGTTTCCCAGTCAGTAGTCCATGTATTTCGACCACCTGGCTTATATCCTGGAGCGCGTATATCTGGATCAGAATTGCTGGCAGAAGAAGATGGAACAATAAAGATACCAAAAAAACTTGAGACAGGTAGTCAGGCCAATTTCCCCTTGTTAGCCATTAGGCCCCAATTTATACCTGAAGATGCTAGGGATGTTCAGCTTCCAGAGCAAAATATTCAAGGGATATCAGGTGCTGTATGGCTTGATATCAAAAGGGGAGGAATACGAGGGAAACCAGAGGAAGGGAAGTCTGGTCTACCTGCTATTCGTGTTGAAGCATTACAGGATGGTAAGGTAGTAGCTACTGCTTACACAGATACTGATGGCAGTTATTCCCTAAGTAATTTACAAGATGGGGAATATACCATTCGCCTAAATGAAGCCAACTTTCGTAAGCCCTTTGGTGGTTTTTATTGGCTAGGCAGGGATTTAATTATACCATCATTAATTTTTGCATATATCTGGATAAGTACTGGTCTGTCACTTATTATTATTGGAGCAGGATTAAGTTCTATTAATAAGGATTTCCTTGATGCAGCTCGTATAGCAGGTGCCAATGAATTTAAAGTCTTCTTTTATATAACAATGCCTATGCTTAGCCAGGTGCTAATCGTAGTATTTGTGAGAACTGTAATAAGTGTATTGAAAATATTTGATTTAGTAATGGTTGTTGCTCCTGAATCTGTTCAAGCTGACGCAACCGTTTTGGCTCTAGAGATGTGGCGCGCAGCCTTTGGAGGTATGCGAGATTTTGGTCTTGGCAGTGCATTAGCTACAGTTCTATTCTTGCTTATTTTACCTGTAGTCATTTCCAATGTTCGCCGTTTTCGTTTTGAGCAGTAAAGGATGAGGAGAGGTATTATGAATAAAAAAATTGCTAATAAAAATAGAGGTAAAAAAGGTTTTTTCAATAAAAAAGTTCTGAAGGCACTTGGTAGTCTGCCTATCCAAATATTTATGGGCCTGGTTGCCCTAATCTGGTTTATACCTACAGTTGGATTACTATTCCAATCACTTAGATCAGGTGCAGATATAGGTCAGAGCGGCTGGTGGACAGTTTTTAGTAACCCCCGCTTACTTTCTTTTGATTCTTACTTACGTTTATTACAGGAAATGGGTATGACTTCGGCTTTTTGGAGCACCTTTAAGATCACTATACCAACTACCATTCTGGTTGTATTTCTTGGTGCTTCAGCTGCATATGCCCTATCCTGGATTGAATTTAAAGGGAAAGACACCCTATTTCTAGTAGTTATAGGCCTGATGGTTGTACCTACTAATATGGCTTTTATTCCAGTAGCTCATTTATATCGTACATTAGGTATATTTGGATCAATATATGGTGTGATCTTGTTTCATTTGGCCTTTGGTCTCCCTTTTGCTGTCTTCATGATAAGGAACTTTTTTGTTGGGATACCCCGGGAACTATTAGAAGCAGCCCGTGTAGATGGGGCAAATCATTATACTTTATTTATAAAAGTAATGGTCCCCCTGGCTATGCCTGCTATCGCTTCATTATCTATACTACAGTTTTTGTGGGTTTGGAATGATATGCTAATTGCCCTTATCTTCGCTGACCCTGGGACAGCACCATTAACTACAGCTATTTTTAGACAAATGCGTGGTTTTAGTTCAAATGTGGATATAATCGCACCAGGGGCTTTTATCCAATTATTAGTCCCCCTTATAGTATTTTTTGCCTTTCAACGATATTTTGTTCAAGGTATAATGGGTGGGGCAGTCAAGGAATAAGACAGGTCAATATAATAGTAATGGAGGCATTTTAAATGCTAGTAATGAGTTATAATTTACGATTTGATAACCCACGAGATGGGGAAAATTCCTGGCCAAATAGACATCCGGCCGTAAAAAAGGTTTGGGAAGATGTGAATGCTGACATAATCGGGATTCAGGAGGGAATGAGCCATCAGGTGAATACCCTTAAGAATTGGTTTCATGATTATGAATGTGTTGGACTTGGAAGGGAAAAAGACGGGACTGGTGAACAGGTAGCAGTCTTTTATAAAAAGGAACGTTTTGAATGTATTGACAAGGGACATTTCTGGTTATCAGATACACCGGATGTGCCAGGTAGTAGAAGTTTTGGTAATGATGTCTATAGAATATCAAGCTGGGTTATTTTGTATGATAGGCTAAAAGAAAAGAAGTTTATCTTTCTAAATACACACCTTGACAATGAAAGTCAGCAAGCCCGGATAAAAGGAGCAGAACTTATCTGTGATTTTTTAGCAGAGCAGAAAGAACTTGATGGCAAAATAGTAACAGGGGATTTTAATGATATCCCTGATTCTGAAGCCTTAGCTATTATGGAAAAAGAAGGAGATTTGAAAGACACACTAAAAGTTGCAGGTTCTGACTTGGCTACTTTTCATAATTTTAGCGATAAATCACTAATGAGAATAGATTATATACTTTGCAGTATGGACTTGAAAGTATCTAAAGGAAAAGTTGTCAAGGATAAGCCGTTTAATATTTATCCATCAGATCATTATCCGATCTATGCAGAATTAAAATGGTAATTTAGAAAATTATTTTCTAATATAAGACGCAATAGTTATGAAACCATCCTATTTTTAATAAAAGGGATGGTTTTTTAATATATTTTTTTAATAATAAATTTATATATAGGAGTAGAAGGTTTACGAGGAATTTTAAAAAGTTTATGATTTCTTAATATTATCATGGTATAATCTTATTAACATTGAGTATGCCCGGTTTACATAATAAAAATTAAAATAAGATATAGTTTTACACTACCCGTGGAAGGATTTAAAACCTCAAAAAGGAATTTAGTATATAGGAGGAATCACTTTGAAGATACCAAACTTTTTAACAAGATATTACACTAAAGGTGAGTATCCTTTTTTAACTTTAAACGATTTGCCTTTTGAAGAAGCAAATAAGATAAAAAAGAAACATTGTAAGCGTAATGGTATTGGTTTTTTCTATGCTGAGGATGACTACTTAATTCACCGAAGAGAAATAGAAAAATGGATATATGATCAGCTTATTAAGAAAGGAGGGCATCCAAAATGTTCTGCACCTGTTTATATGGTTTTGGGAAAATCGCCTAAAGGTGAATTTGATATACGAGCAGATATTCAGAAAGATGCTTGTGAGTTCCAAATACCTATAGAAATGCTGGATATGAAGGCAGTTACATTTACATATCCAGATAGCATGTATGAACTTGTATATGATGAGTTTGGTAACATAATTGATGGGAAAAGGACAAATACACCAAGAGTATATACTTATGATGAGATACCAGAGGTTATAGAGCGTTATAAGGTGTATGAAAATTACTTGCATTATATAGAAGTACAGGTTTGGGATAAGGATTTACTACGTGAAATATGGCAGAAAGCTGGTTTATTAAGCAAAAAAGTAAAGTAGGTGAGTTTATGATAAAAAAATGTAATAACAGTGATTATCAGAAGATAATTAACTTAATAAGTAAAGAACCAGCCTTTAATCTTTTTATAATAGCAGATATTGAAAGATATGGGGTATCAACAGAGTTTATTGATTTATGGGGAGATTTTTATGATGATAAACTAAATGCTGTCTTACTTA
>JADQBV010000412.1 GCA_016278415.1 Halanaerobiales bacterium | reverse complement strand
TGCAAGTTGGTAGAAAGTCTGAATCTGGTGAAGCTATTATGATTGTCCAAACAGATTCAAAACCTGCTACTAATACTATGAATATCATTAAAGGGCAAATAGAAAATATTGATTTAAGTTATGTGGAAATTTAATTATTTGTCAAAAAGAATTCTATTTCCTAAATCACCGGAACGACCTAATTCGATGAGTGCTCTAATAAAATTACCCGATTCATAATATATATAGCCAAGTATTAAATGAGAATATTGATTATCCTGTATTTCTAGAGCTTTTTTTACTTCTTTTTTTGCATTATCATATTCCTCTATATCGATATAGGCAGCCGCAAGAAAATTCCTTATCCATATATTTTTTGGTTCTAAGTCTAAAATCCTTTTAAAATAGGGTATTGAATTTTCATTTTTTGAATTAATTGATGCACTGAAAGCTGCATAATTTAATAATAAAATATCATTTGGATTATTTTCTAATCTAGAAATATGAGGAGATATTTTTCGATTAAATTTATTAATCGAAATATTATCTTTAATCATTTCAATATAATCAAAAGCCTCTTCAATCATTCCAAGATTAGCAAGTGAAATAGTATATTGAAAATTAGCCAACACATCATCTTTATCAATATTTAAGATTTGTTGGCTATTTTCTTTTAATTTATTCCAATTTACAGTTCTTACATCATAATTTATCTGCTCTGCTGAAGTTCTATAAGATAAAGTGATTAATATAAGAAAAATTAAAATTGCTTGTAGTATAGTATTTTTGATAATATTATTTTTATAAGTAAGTAGCATATTTTTCCTCCTTTACATATTATGATTAATACCATTATATTATTTTATATATGTTAAATTATTATCTATATCTAAGATATCATTATAGGTGTATAAGGTTAAACAACAAATTCATCTACTACTCTTAATTTAATTAAATCTTGATTTCTCCAGTAAAAACTGTTTCTGCTGGACCTGACATATAAGCATTGTCACCAAACCACTCTATTACTAAATTACCACCTGGAAGATGAACTAAGACTTTATTATCTAGTAAACCGTTTTTTATACCAGCTACTACTGAAGCAGTAGCACCTGTCCCACATGCCAATGTTATACCAGAACCTCTCTCCCAAACCCTCATAATGATTTCATCTTTTTTTAAGATTTTAATAAATTCTACATTTGTTTTCTCAGGAAAAATTTCATGATTTTCAATTAATGGCCCCCATTTTTCCAAGGAATATTTATCGATCTCATTAACAAAAATAATACTATGGGGATTACCCATAGAAACACAATTAATGTAAAATTTATGTCCCTCAATTTCTAATGGATATTCTTTTAAATAATCTAAGTTACTATCAAGATTAACGGGTATCTCTTCTGCTTTAAAATTAGGTTTTCCCATATTAACTTTAACTTGACTTTTATTACTATTAGTATCAATTATCCTTGGAGTAATAATGCCAGCTAAAGTTTCAATCTTAAATTCCAATTTATTCGTTAATTTCTCATTCTTTAAAAAGTGAGCAAAACAACGAATACCATTTCCACACATTTCAGCTTCACTACCATCAGAATTGAAAATTTGCATTCTATAATCATTCTCTTTATTTTCAGGAGGTAATATTAAAATTAAACCATCTCCTCCAATACCAAAATGGCGATCACAAACTATTTTTGCAACTTTATTAAGATTATTAATTTGATGATTGAAGCCGTTTATCATAATAAAGTCATTTCCTGTACCATGCATTTTAATAAATTTTAAATTCATCTTATATCAGATCCCTTTATTATTTTTCCTTGAATATTCCTTTTATTGTTTCTTTAGGAATAATAGTTGAAATTGCATGTTTATATACCATCTGTTCTTTACCTTCATTGTTTAGAATTACCGTAAAATTATCAAAACCAATTACTCGACCTGTTAGTTGATATCCATTAATCAAGAAAATAGTAACTTCTATCTTCTTTTTTCGAACTTCATTAAGAACGTTGTCCTGTAAATTGATTGGTGCTTTCATCTAATACACTCCCTCTTTTCTCCTATTATATTTATCTTCTACAATATATATAAAAATCCTTCTCTTTTAACAAAATTATCTTTCTTTTTCTGATATATTTTTTTCATGATTACAAATCACACAATAGCCTTTTAGTAGAGATTTCTCTTTAATAATAAGAGGCATACTTTTAACAATAACCTTTTCTGTGTTTTTTTTACCCTTATTATATCCAAAATTATAACCAAGTAATATTCCTATTAAAATAGATATCATAAGTTCAATCATTATAAACAGTCCTTGAAAATTTTCGAATAATTAAAAAAATAAAATGTACAACTACGGCGGCTATGAAAAAGTAATTGAATTTAAGAGGAAAAAATTTAATTGCAATAAATAAGAGTATAAAGGTACTTAAAATAGTATTAAAAATACCAATTTTATTAATAATGTTGTTTTGATTTATAAATTTTTCTTTCTTATAATCTAGCATATCATCGATTAATTGAATTATTCCAACTATTATTATTGTAACTATAATTTCTCTAAAAGATAAAATGTAAGAAAATATAAGCAATATAACAAACCCTTCCTGCCATCCATATATCTTTGTAGGTAAAATACCACGATAAGTATGTAGCATTCCAATAGTATAAGATGCAGCAAAAACTGCAGCAGCTTCAGTGAAATTTAGATATAAACTTATAATAGCTATTAATAAAGAATATGGTAAAATTGATCTTCCTAATAAAATGTTGATATTCCATTGTTTGCTCTCTTTATCTATCTCTTTATCAAAATAATCATCCATAACTTTTATTACAATCCCCATTAATAATATTCCAAAGAACCTGTTAAACATAGTTAAACACTAGCTTTTTTACTTCTTTAAAGCCCTGTTGATATAATGCAGATAGAGGGATTATAAGTATATTATTAAAAGATTGCTTTAGTATTTCAAGGTTTTGTTTTGCATAAGTCAAGTCTATTTTATTAAGCAATATAGCATAGTTTGGCTTTAAGCTTGCATAGTCTACTATAAGTCTATCAATTGGTTTAAGAATGTCATCACTATGCTCAATATTATTAATATTTGTAATATCTATCATATGTAGAACAAAATTGCTTTCTCGTATAAGTCTAATAGTTCTTGCCATAGCAAGTCGTACTTCTTCTTCAGGATGAATTCCATCACTTAAACCACAGCTATCAATTATCTTTAATTCTTTAAAGGTTTTTCCTCTCGGTATTTCTAATTTGATTGCTTGAACTTCACGTGTAGAATTAGATTTCACAGATATTAGTTTATTTCGGGCTTCTCCAGGAGTGTAACTGTTGATTGAAGTATATCCCTCCAATTGTTTAACGTGAAATTTCAATTCTTTTAATCCCATATATTCTGCAAAATTTATTACAAAACATGTTTTCCCTACATTAGACATTCCTGTCACAAGACAATCTGCCATCAGTTAATCCCTCCACACTTAAATCCTCTCTTGTAATTTTCATTAATTCATTTCGGTTGATTTTAGGATTATTTATGATCCTTTTTGCTTGTTGTCGTATAGATCTTTCTATAAGATTTCTAACCGATCTTGCATTACCATTAATATCTTCATTGTTTCTTACTTTTGTTAATACATTATATATATAATGTTTACTGCTTTTATCTAATATATATTCACGTTCTTTATACATTAGCTCAGCAATTTCTACTAATTGATCAATTGTATAATCTGGAAAATCTATCTGTATAGCAAAGCGGGATCTTAAGCCAGGATTTGTCTGTAAGAAAAAATTCATTTCTTTTCTATAACCTGCTAATATAATTATTAAATTATCTTTATTATCCTCCATAGCTTTAACCATAGTATCTATTGCCTCTTTACCAAAATCTTTCTCTCCCCCTCTTGCTAATGAATACGCTTCATCAATAAACAACACTCCACCTAATGCCTTTTGAATAATTTTTTTCGTCTTTTGTGCCGTATGACCTATATATTCTCCCACTAAGTCGGCTCTATCAGCCTCTATAATATCACCATTTTTTAAAAATCCAATTTCTTGAAAAATTTTTCCGATTATTCTAGCCATAGTCGTTTTTCCCGTACCTGGATTCCCTTTAAAAATCATATGCATTACAACAGGGGTTGCTTTTAACCTATATCTTTCTCTTAATTTTTGTACTTTAATAAAAGCAATATATTCTTTAATTATCTTCTTAATATCCTTTAAACCAACAAGACCCTCCATTTCATTTAGATAGCATTCAATCATATTTTCAGTACTTTGATTTTGTTTCAAATCTCTATTAGACTCTTTATTAAACTCTTTGTTCAACTTATTTAATTCATTACCTATATTGTTATTTAACTTTTTTTTAATATTTTTTCTATCTGTAAGGTTATATTTGATATCAGGTGTTGATTTATTATCAATACTTGTTAGCTGTATAAAAGCATCTGTTATACTAATCTCTCCCTTTTTGAATCTTTCAATTATATAATTATGTGATACGTTATTGTTATTAGTCATAAAAACACCTACTTTTATAAGATTAGTCGTTAGGATTCCACATATCTTCAAAAGAATCCTCATCTGTATTATATGATATAACAACTCTTATTGTTACAGGTATAGGTTTATTAAAGGTTTAGGTTTGTTTTTAAAAGTATTTTAAATATTTTAATATACGTAGAATTGTGAGTGAGCTTATATTGAATTATATTCATAAGATTTGTAAATATAAAATATCTATCTTGCTTTGTTTATAAATTATACTAAATTAAACGCCCCTTATACTATACAGTTTTATAATTTCTACTGTTTAGTATAAGGGGCAGATATCGACTTGTAAGCTTTATTTATCTGTTATATTTATAAAAAGAAAGACTTAGTGAAATTTAAAATAAGATTTACTTAATTATTCAAGTCATTATATAAAGAATCCTTAGGTAAGAATGCCTTAAACTGATAATATAAATCATTTTTTTCTCTAACACCAAAAAACCTATGTACAATATTACCATTATCAAAGATTATCATAACTGGCACACTAGTTATATTATACTTTTCCATATATATAGAATTTTTATCTACAATGTATTCATATACATCTATTTTGGGTACTTGTGTTAATATATCTTTTAAATTTTTTTTAGCTAATTGACAGTATCCACAATTAATAGATGAAAAAACAACACAAGTGAATTTATGTTTACTAATTTTTTCTTGAAATGAGGTGTCTGTGATTTCAGGAAAGTTAGGCATTATTTTTACTCCTTTTCACTATTTCTCCATTCCTCAATTAAATCAACGATTTCTTTAAAAGCCTGTTCTGCATTTTTTTGTGATAGATTAAACCAGTTAATATCATTATCCCTTTTGAACCAGGTTATCTGTCTTTTAGCAAAATGCCGAGTATCTCTTTTTAATATGCGTACTGCCTCATCATATGAATATTCATTATTTATATATCTAATAATTTCTTTGTATCCCAAACCTTGTAGTGCAGTCATTCTAATATCATAGCCATTATCAAGTAAATTTTTAACCTCATTTATTAATCCATTTTCTATCATAATATTAATACGTTGATTTATTCGTTCATATAACATTTCTCTTTCTCGTGTCAAACCAATTTTAAGAGCATTATAACGCATTGGTGTAGCTTCTTGTTTTTTCTTATAATAAGTTATTGTGTTTCCTGTTTCCTTATAGACTTCAATACCGCGAATTACTCTACGCAAGTCGTTAGGATGAAGTTTATTAGCTAGTTCTATATCAATTTCTTCTAGCTTATTATGAACATACTCATTACCATATTTTTCAGCTTCCTTTTCTAGTTTGCTTCGCAATTCCATATTTGTTTCCATTTCAGGAAAAAGGAACCCTTGTATTATGGCCTTAATATATAATCCAGTACCTCCAACTAAAATAGGTATCTTCCCTTTTTTAACAATCTTAGGTATTAAGTCATCAACTCTTTTCTGATAATCCGCAACAGAAAAATCCTGATCAGGATCAACTATATCTATCAAATGATGTCTTACTTGTTTTCTGTCAGATTCAGATGCCTTAGCAGTGCCAATATCCATCTTTCGATATATCTGCATTGAATCTGCTGATATTATCTCACCATTTATATGTTTTGCAATTTTAAGTGATAGTTCGGTTTTACCTACTGCTGTCGGACCTAATACCACCAACAATGGATATCTATCCATTTTAACAACTCCTCATAATTGTGTATCTAGTCTATCTTTTTCTTAATATTTGATTTATATTAATATTAACTTATACAACAAAATAACCTAATTATTGGAGTATCATTCTGCTGTAAAACACCATATCCAACCTTAACCTTTTAATATTCCTAACTTGCTTATAAAGAGAAGCGGAATGCTTAATAATTATCTCCCCATGCTTTTATCAATCTCATCATTACTCATATGTACTATTATAGGTCGCCCATGTGGACAACGGTACTTGTTTTCTAGAGAGAAGAGATCTATAACTAATTGCTTCATTTCTATATAATCAAGGTGCTTGCCGGCTTTGATAGCACCACGACAGGACATATATGTTACTATAGAATCAATCATTTCAGCCTGTTGCATTGTTTTCCCTTTTTCTGATAAATTATCAATTATATCTCTTATTATATTTTTAGCAGGTATATTTTTTATAAAATTAGGTATTTCTGTAATAATATAACTGCTACCACCAAAGGGTTCTATATTAATACCTACATTAGCTAATTGATCAATATATTTTTCTATAAGTTCCTTTTCAGCAAGACTAACTTCAATTGTTACTGGTACTAATAAGGATTGTGTTATTATATCCTGACTATTATATTTGTAATAATAAGTCTCGTAGAGTACTCGTTCATGAGCATTATGTTGGTCTATTATATAGAGACCTTCTTTCCCTTCTACAAGAATATAAGTATTATTTATTTGTCCAAATATTTTTTTGATTGATTTAGGAAAATTATTACTCACTTTATTGTTAAGATTACTATTGTCATTATTTTCTTTTACAAGGTTATTATTTTCAGTATAAGTTTTATTAGCATATACTCCATTATCACTTTTTGTATTATTCTCACTAAATCCTTGATTTTCGTCCATTATTTTTAAGTTGTTTTTGTCTGCCAATTCGTTATCACTATTAAGAATAAATTTATTAGACAAGCTAGTATTACGTTTTATATGCTTATTATCACTAGAAGAATTACTATCATACAAATGATTTTTATTTAATTTTTTATTTAGATTGTTAGTTAAATCCTTATGATCTGTGTCTTTTTTATCTAAATTATTATTGGAACTAATTCCATTTTCTATGTTAGCTTCATCAACTTTATTAATATTTCCTTCTATAATTCTTTCTTTTAACTTGCTTTTATCATCAAAATCCAATGATTGTAATCTTTTCTCTTTCTTTTGATTAATATCTTTAGATTTATCTCTCTTAAATTTTGGAGCAAGATTTAATTCCGATAAACTTGCTTTAATACCCCTTTTTACAACATTCTCTATTATTTCATCTCTACTAAATTGTACTTCTCGTTTTGTCGGATGAACATTAACATCAACAAGAATTTGATTTAGTTTTACTTTCATAACCACAACTGGATAACGACCAGAAGCTAATAAACCATGGTAACCCTTATCCACACCCCTATTTAAGCAACGGTTATTTATAGGTCTATTATTAACAAAAAACAACTGATAAATTCTTGAAGAACGTGTAAATTCGGGTTTAGCTATATAACCACTTAACTTAACATAGTTTTCTTCATATTCTATAGGTATCAGCTTATCAACCATTTCTTGACCATAGATAGAATATATAACATCAATTAAATTACCCGTACCAGGAGTTTTTAGTACTTGATTATCATTATGAATTAAGATAAATTGTATATCTGGATAAGCCATCGCCTCTCTACTGACAATATTACTTATATGACTAAATTCAGTGTTAATTGTTTTAAGGTATTTAAATCTAGCCGGGGTATTGAAAAAAATATGCTCAATAATAATATCAGTACCAACTTGTGTACCAGTAGCCTCTTTTTTAATAACTTTTCCTCCATTAAGCTGCATAAAAGTTCCTTTAACAGAATCAGTAGTTCGCGAGCTTATTTTTATCTTACTTACAGAAGCAATACTGGCTAAGGCCTCTCCCCTAA
>JADQBV010000103.1 GCA_016278415.1 Halanaerobiales bacterium | reverse complement strand
TTACCGCAGTTACATGGAAGAGGGCAAAGGTAATACTATGAAATAATTGGGTTAAAAGTAATATAATTGGTATAGAGAAAGCCCCTATTAGAAACCAGCGTACTGCAAATGCCATAGAAGATATTAGGAATATCTTTTTTAGTTTGAACTTTTCAAGGAATATGTCTGATTTTTGAAAGACTATTAATTCACTACCAGCAGCTAATAGCATAGCAACCCCAAAGAGAGTTTCTCCACCACCTAGGGACTTGAAATAGATAGGGAAGAAGGCGAAGTTGGCCATAAGTGGTGCTTCAATAAAAAAAGTAAAGAGCAAGAAATAAAAGAGCTCTTTGTTTTTTAAGAGAATTTTAAAATCACTTAGTGTAGTCACTTTGATACTACGATTAGCTTCAGGTAATTTAAAGATATTTAATATACCTAGAAATAAGATAGAGATTGCAATAATAAATAGATTACGCGCCTGTGTATTTTCAATAATATAGCCAAAGGGAGTAACAACTATCATATAACCGATGGAACCCCAGACTCTATATTTACCGAAGAGATTAGATTTTTTGTCTAGATGATTTAATAACAAGGCGTCTGATAGAGATACTATTGGGCTCTGGAATAACATATAGCATATGTATAATATAAATACAATCAGAAAGACTTCACTTAATAGAAAAGAAGATAGGAAAATGATAGCACCTACTAAAGTAATCTGCAGTATCTTCTTATTTGCTCCAAAGTAATCTGCTAATATTCCCCAGACAGGTAAGATTACAATAGCTAAAGCCCTGGATACAGAGGTCATTAATCCAATCTGTGTTGCTGAAATCCCAATTCCGGTTAAATAAATATTTAGATATGATATTGCTGCTACATAAGCGTAATATATAAAATAAAATGCCTTAAAATAAATAATAATTACCCCATTTCTTCAACTAATTATTAGTGTATATTATAACTTAATGAATACTAATTATCAAGGTCATTGATAGTAAAAGAAGGATTAATTATAGTAATATTGAATTATAGTTTTAGGTATAAATTGTAAAAGATTACAAGAACTTTATCTGGGAGGAGATTATTATGGGTGAGGTTATAGATGAAAAGTATTATTATAAATCTATCATAAAAAAAGTGTTTAAAATAATTTCGTTTTTGCTACTGTTATTGCTTAGTATTTTATTACTAATATTATCATTTAGGCTGGGTCCTGAGGAGGTTTTTTTAAAAATGCCCGGTGTTATTTTAGTAATGTTTTTTATTTTTACGTATTATGTTGCTAATAAGCTAAAAAATCCCCTGGTAATTATCAGAGAAGATTCTATAGGTATTCAAACAGTAGATTGGAAAAACAAGAAACGTAATATAAAAAGGGAGAAACTTGATGGGTTTGTTGTTGAGGTTCAAAATAACTCTGGTATGCCTTATACAGCGCTAAGGCATAAAGTGATTAAACTTATTATAAAAGAAAAGTATAAAAAGAATTACAAACACCCCTTAATTATTAGAATTAAGCCAATAGAGCGACAGGAACATTTAATCAATAAATTGGGGGAATTGATACCAGATTTAACTGCTCAAAAGAGGCAGGAATGTCTTGATATTTCAAAATTACTTAAACGAATAAAATACAAAAAATACCTAGTAAGCCAAAAGGGAATTTTAATAAAAGGTTTGACCTTGATTCCCTGGAAAGACGTAACAGAGATAAAGACTTTGTACTTTAGTATAGCCGGATATTCAGGTATAAAAGTTAAATACCTTAATTCTATAAATAAAGTCAAAAGCTTTAAATTGTCTCCTAAATCTAGTGATGAATTCATAAACTTTACAAAATATATAATTAACAGCTCAGATAAGTCAGAGGTTGACCCATTTGTTTATACAATGTTTAAAATGAGTCCAAAACAAGCTAAAGCTGAGGAAAGATTGACTTTAATAAATATAATTACTTTTATATTACTTTGGACTATATATAGCAATGAAATAATTGAAAGATATATCTTTAATGACTTGTACTTTTTATTTCTACTACCAATTTTTTTCTGGGCAATATTTATGTTAATATCACAATATAAACAGATTTATATTAGAGAGTCTGGAGATTACAATAGACTTTTAAGCCTATATAAGAAAATAAAATTATCAAGTATTTCTATAGTTATTTCTTTTGTATTATTTTTTATACTTTCAGCAGGATCTTTTTCTTTTTTACAAGGTGATGTATATATGGCTATGAATAGACAAGAAGAGGCATTGCACTCTTATCAAAAGGTGTTACAGGTACACCCTAAACATATAGAAGTATTGTACACTAATGCTAAAACCTTACATTCATTAGGTGAATATGAGAAATCTTATCAATTGATGGTTAAGGCATATGATATATTTGACGGTAAATGGAACCCCTCTGCTCTAAAACTTATACCTGAGTCTTTAGTGCAGCTTGATAGGCATGATGAAGCTATAAAATGGTGTGAAAAAATAATTAAGGATAAAGATAATGAGAAAATTACAGAAGTTCTAGGTAGCTTTAAAGAAGAAATAAGGGATATGATTTAAAATTTTTCTTGACATAGTTAAACTTATCTGTTAATATATATTTTAATAACATAAGAAAAGGCAATGAATGGGAATATTAGAAGGTGTTTTAATATATAGAGAGCCGGTGGTTGGTGGAAACCGGATATTATAAACCTTTGAACTCACCCAGGAGCTGCTGCCTGAAACATTAGGGTAAGACGTTCCCCTACGTTACAAGGGTAGATGGTTATAATGCCATTGAATTAAGTGGTCTTTATATAACTTTTTTATACTGTGGATAATATCTGATAGGTATAACAAAAGGGATAATGGGCAATTAGAGTGGTACCACGAGTATATTATATCCTCGTCTCTTCATAGAGATGGGGATTTTTTGTGTTTAAAATTAAAAGTGAGGAGTGAGTATTATGAGAAGAATAGTTGTTTTGGATACTACATTGAGGGATGGTGAGCAGGTTCCAGGGGCCAAGTTGAATTTAGAGGAGAAGCTAGAAGTGGCTCGTCAATTAAGTAAACTTAAGGTTGATGTGATTGAGGCAGGGTTTTCTGCTTCTTCTCCTGGAGACTTTGAGGCAGTTAAGGAGATTGCTAGGAAAGTTGGTAATAATGGTGGACCTAAAATAACCGCATTGGCCAGGGCGGTCCAGAGTGATATTGATGCAGTTTACCAGAGTGTCAAATATGCGGAAAGGCCGTTAATTCACATTGTATTGGGTACTTCTAATGTTCATTTGGATAAAAAATTTAGTAAGTCTCGTCAGCAGGTTATGGATATAGGGGTAGAGGCTGTAAAGTATGCCAAAAGCCTTTGCCCTGATGTCCAGTATAGTACTGAAGATGCCTCCAGGTCTGATTTTGAGTATTTGTGGGAGACAATTGAAGCAGTTGTAAAGGCAGGTGCAACTGTGATTAATATACCAGATACTGTGGGGTATGCTGTTCCAGAAGAGTTTGGTATGCTTATTAAAAGGGTAAATGAAAGGCTAAAGAATCTTAACGACCAAGTCTTGCTTAGTGTTCATTGTCATAATGATATGGGTATGGCCACTGCCAATACACTGGCAGCAGTAAGGAATGGTGCAGATAGAGTAGAATGTACTATTAATGGAATAGGTGAAAGGGCCGGTAATGCAGCACTGGAAGAAGTAGTCATGGGAATTAAAGTAAGGCCAGAGTACTATAAAGCATATACAGATATAGTGCCAATGGAGATCAGTAAAACATCTAAGTTGGTATCAAACTTGATGGGACTTGATGTCCAGGTTAATAAAGCCATTACAGGTGAAAATGCCTTTGCTCATTCCTCTGGAATTCATCAGGATGGATTGCTTAAATCCCGGGATGTTTATGAAATTGTTAATCCAGAAGATCTGGGCTATCAAGAGATGGAGCTTGTCTTGACAGCTCGTTCTGGTAAACACGCTTTCAGAAATGCCCTTAGTAAAATAGGTTTTGAGATTGAAAGGCAAGAAGATTTTACTGAATTGTTCCAGCAATATCTTACTTTGGCTGATAAGAAGAAGGAAGTATATTACCATGATTTATTTTATATGGTTGAAAACTTTATGATTGAAAAAGAAGGGGACAGTTATAGAGAGAGAAATAAGGGTATTAAATTGTTTGAGCTGATTGCCACTCAGGTTATTAGTAATGAAGAACTTCCTACTGCAACTGTGCAAATGAAAAGGGATGAAGAAATATTCAAAGATAGTGCTACGGGAGATGGTCCCATTGATGCCCTTTATACAGTGATTAGAAAGATAACAGGTTTTGATCTTGAACTATTGGAATATAAAATAAGTAGTAATTCAAGGGGCAAAGAAGCACTAGGTCGAGTTAGTATACAGTTGAAATATAAAGATAAAATATACTCTGCCAGGGCTATAGATACTGATATCATTAAGGCTAGTGCATTGGCTTATTTAAACGGTGTAAATCGTATAGTTATGGAAGAGGGCAGGGGTGATACCAGTGAGTAAGAAAATAGATAAGGTTGATTTCGATGGCAAGAAGTATAGAGAGGGAGCAGAACTACAGCAGAGATTAGGAAATTCTATTTTAGGTGACTTGAATTTTCAAGGCAATGAGCGGGTGCTTGATCTCGGTTGTGGTGATGGTTCATTAACAGCTAGCATTGCAGAATCTGTTCCTGAGGGGTTTGTAATAGGAATAGATTCTTCAGAGGGTATGCTTAATACTGCCACTGAAATCATGAGAGATAATCTAGAGTTTAGGTTAATGGATATAAATAATTTTAATTTCAACAATAAATTTGATATAATATTTTCTAATGCAGCACTGCACTGGGTGCATGATCATGGCAAGGTATTAGAAAGTTCTTATAAGGCTTTAAAATCAGGTGCTTATCTAAGGTTTAACTTTGCTGCTTACGGTAATTGTAAGAATTTAAATTTTGTCTTGAGAGAAGTTATTGAAATGGCTGAATATACAGGATATTTCACTGATTTCAGATGGCCCTGGTATATGCCTACTCTTGAAGAATACCAGGAATTATTAGAAAAATATAGTTATGTGAATACTAAATTATGGCCTCAGAAGGCTGATAAATTTTTTGCTAATAAAGATATGTTAACAACCTGGATTGAGCAACCCTGTATAGTACCTTTTTTAAAAAAGATTGCTGATGAGAAGATGCGTAAACAATTTCGAGATATTGTCGTTGATAAGATGATAGCAAGAACAGCAAAGGGTGATGGTAGGTATTTTGAACAATTCAGGAGGATAAATGTCCTTGCATTTAAGAAATAATTAAATTAAGGAGAAGAAGAAAAATTAGCAAGCAGAGGGGGTAATGATAATGAATAGAGATGATCTAGAGAAAGTAATAAAAAATCTACCGGACTATCCTGATATTTTAGGTAAAGAGGAAAATTACTTTAATTCAGCAGTATTAATATCCTTGATAAATATTGCCGGTGAATATCATTTCCTCTTTGAATTAAGAGCAAGAAAGATAAGTCAAGAAAATGAGGTATGTTTCCCTGGAGGAAAATATGAACCCAAGATAGATAAAGATTATCAAGATACAGCTATTAGAGAAACGATTGAGGAGTTGGGAATAAACAAGGATGAAATAGATATAAAAGGGAGATTTCATACAATCGTGGCACCCATGGGGGCAACAATAGATACCTTTGTTGCAGAGTTGGATATAGCTAATATAGACGATTTAAATATCGATGAAAGAGAAGTTGCAGAGGTGTTTACTGTACCAGTGTCTTATTTCAGAAAAAATCCTCCGGAAAAATATTATGCTAGATTAGAGATACAACCATCATATAAAGATATTGATGGAAATGAAGAAATATATTTGCCATCAAGAAAATTAGGTTTGCCCGAAAGATACCATAGCCCATGGGGTGGTAAAAAATATACCATTTATCTATATAAATATGAAAACAAGATTATCTGGGGAATTACTGCTCAGTTAATTCGCGAATTTGTTGCTTTAAGCCTCCTTTGATCTTTAAGGGAGGTTTTTCATGTCCCATATTGTTATTAGTCATCCTCCCAGAATAAATCATTTAATGTTTTATCAAGTGCTTTACAGATTGCCCGACATAATTGTAAGGTGGGGTTGTATTTATCTGCTTCAATTAATCCTATAGTTTGACGGGTTACCCCTACATTTTCGGCCAATTCTTCCTGAGTTAAGTCTTTTTCGACTCGTGCCATTTTCATTTTGATATTTTTACCCATAATTACTTCCCCTCTATCTGCTATTTGTCATCATCAATCATTTTATTAGCTTTCTTATCAGATATTATAATAGTGAAATACAATATGAAATAGAATAAAACAAAAAACCCTAAGCCACTTATTATATTTTCGGGAATGATGATAGTTCCTTTAGAAGTAAAGTCTGCAATGACATTAATTATTGTAAATATTACCGCAGATATCCCGCTTTGTATCAGTAGACGCTTTTTAACTATTTTAAGGTTTTTTTTGCTTTTTAGAATAGCGAGTACACCTGCTTTATATGATTTGAAAGTAAAATAAAAACACCCTATTAAAATAATAATAAAAATATCGATCCATTCTGTTATTGGTCTATTTAAAACAATTGCTTTTATAAAAATGTCTATCAAAAAAAGGGTAAAGACTATGTTAAAGGCCTGATATCCAAACTTATGTTTTTCTGAGATAATTCTTTCGTCACCATTCTTGCTTATCATTAAAATCCCTCCATTAAATTTTTGCATCCGTCCGATTTACTTGTATTATAATATATAACTTGCAAATTGTCAATTATATATTGCATAAAGCAAATTATGTACCTCTATTGCTGAACTATATACGTTTTTTTAGATTATCTTTAAAATTTTAGATATAAGCAAAATACTTAAATTATAGTGCATGATTAAAAAAAATGCGTATATACATATAAACAGAAATCTGTTAAATTAAAAGTGGCGGAAGAGAAATAGTGTTAAATTTAAGATGTTTTTTCTGCAGATTTACTCAAATTAAAATAATAAATTATTAGATTTTCATATATAATCAGGATTGACTTTGATAAATACTTGTGATAATATGAAGCCAGAAAAACGTTTTACCGAATACATATAATCATAATTTTCGGTGAAATGATTTTCTTCAAAATTAGCTTTATAAAATTTAGTTATTTAATATTGTTATTTTTCAGAATATAGATATATGATTTAATATTCTGGGAGGTAATCATCTATAAATATAAATATAGACATTAAAATTATATTTGAGGAGAGGAGGGTGATAGCTTTGAAAAAGTCAACTGGACTATTGACTACAAAAGGGATTGATAAAGCTAGTTTAAAAGAAAGAATGCTGGAATACAAATGGTGTTATCTTTTCCTTGCACCATCATTGATCGTATATACAATGTTTATTTTATGGCCTATAATGGGGAGTGTTTATTATTCTTTTTTCCAGTGGGACGGATTTGGAAGTTGGCCGACATATTGGGTAGGTTTACGAAATTATATAGATATACTAAAAGACGGTTACTTCTGGAATTCCCTTAGTAATACTGCTCAGTATGTTATCTGGCAAAATTTACTTAAACTTCCATTATCATTATTTATAGCCTGGATACTAAATAATAAAAAGTTAAAGGGTTCAAACTTTTATAGGGCTATGTTTTTCTTGCCGGTTGTTTCAAGTACAGCTATTATTGGTGTTGTAATGACTTTTATCTTAGCTCCGTGGAATGGACCAGTAAATGAAGTTTTAACTAATTTTAATTTGGGGACAATAGATTTCCTTGGTCAGTCTTCTACAGCGTTATGGGCAGTAGTACTTGTAGAGGTATGGCATATGGCTGGACAGTATATTGTATATTGGTTGGCTGGATTACAGTCTATACCTACTGAACTTTATGAAGCCGCTGAGGTAGATGGTGCAAATGGATGGCAGTCTTTTACTAAAATAACTATTCCTGTCTTGAAACCGATTATTATTATTGTAAGTTTATTAGGTATTGTAAATTCTTTGAAAGTATTTGATATTGTTGTTGCTATGACGGGTGGTGGGCCATCTTTTGCAACAGATGTTGTTACTACATTTATCTATAGGAATGCCTTTGGTTCTGCGATAACCAAGATTGGTTATTCGTCAGCCGCTGCTGTTCTTTTTGGAATATTAGTAATGGGCTTTGGAACGTTCCAGGGTATTA